>JAOPUQ010000284.1 GCA_025963425.1 Modestobacter sp.
GGTCGGGGTGGTTGGACACGATGACGGCGATCTCGGCGCGCAGGTCGCCGGAGCCGACCCGGTAGAGCAGCTCCTGCAGCCCGTGGTCGGCCTTGGACACGAAGACCGCCAGCCGCGGCTTGTGCGCGGCCTCGGTCAGGCGCCAGCTCAGCTGCCACTCCCCCGCCAGGGCCGCCAGCCCCGCCTCCAGGTCGGCCCGGCGGATGGCCAGGTCGGCGAGGAAGAACTCCAGCCGCAGGGTGAACGTCCCACCCGAGGGGTCGGAGGAGTGCTGCTGGGAGTCGATGATGTTCGCACCCGCGTCGGCCAGCAGCCGGCTCAGGGCCGCGACGATCCCCGGCCGGTCCGGGCAGCGGACGACGAGCCGGCCGACGTCGATGAAACGGGCCTCGCGGGGATCGGGGTCGGACACGCGGCGCATCGTGTCAGAAATGGCCACTTCTGCGAGCAGCAGGGTGGCTAGACCGCGGGCAGCGACGCCCGCCGCCGGGCACCGACGTCGAACAGGTCGCCCAGCTCCTCGACCCGGGCCAGCACGTCCTCGGTGCCGAAGCGCAACGTGTCGGGCTCGGCGCCCTCCCGGACGGCGTCCACCTCGTCCCAGCCGATCGGCGTGGAGACCGTGGCGCCGGCCCGGGCACGCAGCGAGTAGGGCGCCACGGTCGTCTTGGCGGTGTTGTTCTGGGACCAGTCGACCAGCACCTTGCCCGGCCGCAGCGCCTTCTCCATCCGCCAGACGACGTCGTCGGGGGTCTCCCGGGAGAGGTCCTGGGCCAGCGCCTTGGCGTACCGGCTGGGGTGGTCGGCGTCCCGGCACCGGATGGGCGCGTAGACCTGCAGCCCCTTGGAGCCCGAGGTCTTGACCACCGGGTCCAGCCCGTCGGCGACCAGCCGCTCGCGCAGCCGGTGCCCGACCCGGGCGCACTCGGTGACCCCGGTGCCGGGGCCGGGGTCCAGGTCGAGCACCAGCAGGTCGGGGAGCTTGGCCTGGCCGCGGCTGCCCAGCTGCCACTGCGGGACGTGCAGTTCCAGGGCGGCCAGGTTCGCCGACCAGACCAGGTCCGGGACGGCGGTCAGCAGCACCATGTCCAGCGTCTCGCGGCCCTTGGTGCTGCCCGGGGAGGGCACGGTGGCGGAGCGCACCCAGGCGGGGGCGTGCCGGGCGCTGTTCTTCTCGAAGAAGGCCTGCCCGTCCACGCCGTCGGGCCAGCGGGTGAAGGTGACCGGCCGGCCGGCGACGTGCGGCAGGAGCACCGGTGCGATCCGGACGTAGTAGTCGATGACCTGCGCCTTGGTGAAGCCCAGCTCGGGGAAGAGCACCTTGTCCAGGTTGGAGACCTCGAGTTGGCGACCCTCGATGTGCACCCGCTGCCTCACGAGGCCTCCTCGCCGGCGCTCGCCCGCCACCGTCGGCCTGCCGCTGTGCTCGCCGGTTCGCTCACGGCTCGACCACCACGTCGGTCGCCGGGAGGTCGGCCCGCAGGCCCCGCCAGGAGGGGTGCCGGAGCCGGCCCTCGCGGGTCCACTCGGTGAAGGCCACCTCGCCGACCAGCACCGGGGAGACCCAGTGCGCGTCGCGGGTGACCTCCCGGGGCAGCGTCCCGGCGAACGGTGACGTCGCCCGCGGGGTGACCGCCGCGGCCAGGTCGGCCAGCGCCTTGGCGGTGAGGCCGGTGCCGACGTGGCCGGCGAACACGAAGGCGCCGGTGTCGTCGTGCACCCCGAGCAGCAGCGACCCGATGCCGCCGGCCCGGCGGCCGGCGCCCGGCCGCCACCCGCCGACGACGACCGCCTGCGTGCGGATGTTCTTCACCTTGCGCCAGTCCGGGCCGCGCCCGCCGGGGCGGTAGGCCCCGTCCAGCCGCTTGGCGACGACGCCCTCCAGCCCGTTCTCCCGGCTCGCGGCCTGCACCCGTGACCCGCCGCCGCGGAACCACGGGGTGGTGACCCAGCGGTCGGCGGCCAGCCCGAGGGCGTCGAGCCGTTCGCGGCGCTCGGTGTAGGGCAGCCCCAGCAGGCTCTGCCCGTCCCAGGCCAGCAGGTCGAAGACCAGGTAGCTGACCGGCGCGGCGGCGGCCAGCCGGGCGGCCTCCGGCCCGTGGCGGTGGATGCGGCCCTGCAGGAGGCCGAAGTCCGGGCGGCCGGCCCCGTCGAAGGCGACGACCTCGCCGTCGAGGACCGCGTCGTGCCCGGCCAGCGCCGCGGGCAGTCGGGCCAGTTCGGGGTAGGCGTCGGTGACGTCGTTGCCGCTGCGGGCGCGCAGGGCGAGCCGGCCGCCCCGTACGTGGGCGAGCGCGCGGACGCCGTCCCACTTGAACTCGAAGCCCCAGCGCTGGTCGGTGTCGGCGGGCAGCTCCCCCGCGGCGGCCAGCATCGGCGGCAGGTCCTCCGGGACCCCGGCCGCGATCGGCTCCCCGACGGCCGGGTCGGGGTCGAGCTTGCGCACGTTCCAGGTGCCGTCGGGCAGCCGGAACAGCACGTAGCGACCGGTCAGCCGGGCACCGTCGAAGGCCACGGTGACGTGGTCGTCGGCCCATTTCTCGGTGGCGTAGCGGCCGGCGTCCCAGATGCCGACCTCGCCACCGCCGTACTCACCGGCGGTGATCGTTCCGCTGAAGGAGGCGTACTCCAGCGGGTGGTCCTCGGTGGGCACGGCCAGCCGGTTGAGCCCGGGCTCGGTGGGCGGCCCCTTGGGCACCGCCCAGCTCTTCAGCACGCCGTCGCGCTCCAGGCGCAGATCCCAGTGCACCCGCTCCCCCGCGCCGGGCGCCCGCCCGCGCGGGGTGTGGTGCTCGTGGACGACGAAGGTGTCGTCGTCCCCGACGGGCAGCGGCTGCCCGGCAGGGGGCACCGGCTCGGCGGTGCGGGCCGGGTCGCGCTTGGCCCGATAGGGACCCAGCGGGTCGGCCACGGCGGGCAGGTCGGACGGCGGCATCGACGGGGCGGCGCGGGGTCAGGCGGTCTTGCGCGGCCGGGCGGCCCGCTTCGCCGGCTTCTCCGCCGCGTCACCGGCGGCCGCCGCCTTCTTCGCCGGGGCCTTCGCGGCAGCCTTCTTGGCCGGCGCCTTGGCCGGGGCGGCCTTCGTGGCCGCGGCTCGCTTGGCGGGTCGCTTGGCCGGGGCGTCGTTCTGGGCGGCGTCGTCCTGGGCGGCGTCGTCCGGTGCGCTGTCGGCGGCCTCGTCGTCCGTGCCGGCCGGTGCCGTGCCCCCGGCCCGCTCGACGCTGCGGCGCAGCGCGCTCATCAGGTCGACCACGGCTCCACCATCGGCCTCCGCGGCCTCCGGCACGGCCTGGACCTCACCGCCGGACTGTTTGGCCTCCAGCAGCGCGGTCATCGCCTCGCGGTAGTCGTCGGTGAACGCGCCGGCGTCGAAGTCGCCGGCCATGGTGGAGATCAGCGACTCGGCCATCTGCAGTTCCTGCGGACGCACCGGCACCTCCTCGTCGAGGAAGGCGAAGCCGGGCCGGCGGATCTCGTCGGGCCAGCGCATCGTGTGCAGCACCAGCACTCCCTCGCGCACCCGGAGCGCGGCCAGCGACTCCCGCTGCCGGATGGCGATCTTGGTGATGGCGACCTGGCCGGCGTTCTCCAGCGCGGTGCGCAGCAGCACGTAGGGGCGGGTGGCCACGCCGTCGGGCTCCAGGTAGTACGTCTTCTCGAAGTGGATCGGGTCGATCTGCTCCTGGGCGACGAACTGCAGGACCTCGATCTCGTGCTTGGTGGCCAGCGGCAGCTCGTCGAGGTCGGCGTCGGTGAGCACGACCAGCTGGCCGTCGGGGAGCTCGTAGCCCTTGGCGATGTCGCCGTACTCGACCTCCTCGCCGTCCACCGAGCAGACCCGCTTGTACTTCACCCGGCCACCGTCGGTCTTGTGCACCTGGTGGAACCGGATGTCGTGGTCCTCGGTGGCGGAGTAGAGCTTCACCCCGATGGAGACCAGACCGAAGGAGACCGCGCCACGCCAGATCGACCGCACGACCGCCTCCTGCCACGGAGTGCTGTCACCCGCGACAGCACGACAAGATCGCAGGATAGGTCCGCGCGCGGCCCTCCGGCGCGGTGAGGGCGCTCGCCGACGCCCCGCACCACCCCGAGGGGTCAGATGGACCCCCGGTCAGGACTCCCCGTCGCGGCCCGGTCGCAGAGCGCCGTTCTGGATGGCGTCGTAGGCGAACTGCAGGACGTCGGAGCCGGCCACCATCGCCATCGTCAGTGCCGCCAATCGGGTGGCCCGCGGTGCGGCCACGTAGCTGAGCACGAAGCCGGTGCCCACCCACTGCGCCAGGCAGAACGGACAGGTGAGCAGCTCGCCGATGGCGTGCTTGACCCCGCCGTGCTCGCGGACCTCCTCGGCGATCTCCGCCTCGCCGGAGGTTCCCTGGTAGCTGGTGAACGGCGCCCGGATCGGGCTTGTGACCGGGTCCTTGGCGATCCGTCGGGCCAGCCGGAACGTGCCCACGGTCAGCAGGGCGAAGTCCGCCAGCGGGATACGGGTGGGCAGCTCGCGGCCGGAGACCCGGATGGCGGCCGCGGCGGCGGAGACGAGCGAGACGTACACGCCCATCGCGCCCAGGTCCGCGGCCAGCGGACGTTCCTCGCCGTTGGTGTACTCCTGCTGCTGGGCCTGGGCCCACCGGCGGACCGGTCCACCGATCCGCTGCACGCCTTCTGCCATCGCCATGCGTTCCCGCTACCCCCGGGGACCCGCAGCCATGCCGACCGCTGGGACGGGACTCACGCATGCAGGCCCGGCCGGCGGGTAGAGCGTGCTCACGACGCCGGTCACCCGGCCGGCTCCACCCGTCGCGACGACGGAGACCCGCGCCAGCGCGGACGAGGAGGAACCCATGACCGAGCCCGAGGGCCAGACCGCCCGCGACATCTCCTACGAGGACGACGGCGTTCCCGAGATCGCCGACGACGACCGCCCCACCACGGCGCTGGCCGAGGACCCCCAGTTCGCGCCGGTCCCCGGCGAGCAGCCCAACGCCAGCATCGACTTCGGCACGACCGCCGAGGAGCAGTCCGAGGGCGAGTCCCTGGACGGCCGGCTCGCCCGGGAGGAGCCCGACGTCGACGAGCAGTCCGGCGTGCGGGCCGCGGAGTCCCCCGAGCGCACCGTTCCCCAGCTGGACCAGGACCTCGACGCCGACCGGCTCGACGACTCGGGTACCGACCGGGTCGGCGACGACGTCGTCGCCACCGCCGAGCCCCCCACCGGTGGGGAGGGGCCCGAGGAGCGGGCGGTGCACGTCGTCGAGGGCTGATCGCGGGGGTGCTCCCGCCCCGTCCGCGGTGGCCGGCGGGGTCCCTCCGGGGGCTGAGTGGTGCCTGGACAAACGCTCAACTAGGTTGGGCACCACGGTTGAGCAGCCAGCCGTCGGCCTGCCCGGAGAGGGCCGGCCGTGTCCCGTGTTCGGCGGTGTCCGGGCGACGGTCGGCCGGATGAGGTGCGGCAGTACCCTGTCCGACGAACGGGTGCCCTGAAGCACCGCCCCTGAGAGGAGCTGCAGTCCGTGACCTCATCTGATCTGCCCGCCGAGGGTCTGCGCGACGTGTCCGCCCCGTCCGACAGCGGCGACGCGCCCTTCGACGACGTGATCACGCTGTCGACGTCCAATGACGGTGACGGCACGGTCACCGTGACGGTCATCGGCGAGGTCGACACCTTCACCGCCCCGGTCCTGCGCGCGTCGCTCGACACCCAGCTGGAGCAGCAGCCCAACGAGCTGGTCATCGACCTGTGCGGCGTGCAGTTCCTGGGCTCCGCCGGGCTGGCCGTCCTCGTCGAGACGCAGAAGTCGGCCCGCTCGCGGGACGTCGACCTGCGCCTGGTGGCCAACACGCGTGCGGTGACCCGCCCGCTGGAGGTCACCGGCCTGATCGACCTGTTCACGATCGGCGACAAGAGCTGACCTCTGGCTCGACCGCACCACGCACGACGGCGCCCCGCTCCCGCGGGGCGCCGTCGTGCTGTCCGGGCCCGGCGATCCGGCTGCCCGGGTGCCGGTCAGGCGCGCAGCAGTGAGCAGACCGCGGCTTCGACGGTCCGCTGCGCGGTGCGGTCGTCCGGGGCCCGTGCCGCCTCCCTGAGGGAGTCGGCGATGGTCTCGCCCTGCTCGAACCGGTCGACCACCCGCGGGTCGACGTAGCTGGCCTTGCACACCGCCGGGGTGTTGCCCAGCTGCTCGGAAACCTTGACGTAGGCCTGCCGGACCACCTTGTTGCGCGCCGTGCGGCTGGTCGGCGGCGGCGTCTCGGCCAGGGTGGCGGCCATCATCACCGTCGCCGTCCAGGTGCGGAAGTCCTTCGCGGTGATCTCCGCGCCGCTGATCTCCTTGAGGTAGGCGTTGATCTCGTCGCTGGTCACGTCGTGCCAGCTGCCGTCGTCCAGCGCGTAGCCCAGCAGCTCCTCGCCCTGCTCGGCCGGCCGCTCCAGCAGCTGGCGCACCACGGTCGCGGTGGGCCGGTCGATGAGCTCCAGCTCGCGCTCGATGCCGCCCTTGGCCGTGTAGTGGAAGAAGACCCGTTCGCCGCGGACCTCGACGTGATCGCGGCGCAGCGTGGCCAGCCCGAAGGTGCCGTTGTCCTCGGCGTACTGCTCGCTGCCCACCCGGAAGGCCCCCAGGTCCAGCAGCCGGACGCCGCAGGCCAGCACGCGTCGCCGGTTGAGCCCGCGGGTGCGCAGGGCGGCGACCACCGCATCCCGGACGTCGGGCAGCTGGTGGGAGATCTCCAGCACCCGCTCGTGCTTGGCGGCGTCCCGCTTGACCCGCCACTGGTCGTGGTACCGGTACTGTCGCCGGCCCGCCGCGTCGGTGCCCACCGCCTGGATGTGTCCGTTGGGCCACGGGCAGATCCAGACGTCCTTCCAGGCCGGCGGGATGGCCAGCTCCCGGAGGCGGTCGACCCGGTCGTCGGTGATGAGCGCGCCGTCACTGTCGTAGTAGGCGAACCCACGGCCCGCCCGGCGCCGGGTCCAGCCCGGTGCGTGCACGTCGCTCCGCCGCAGTCTCACCCGGTCTCAGATGTGCTCGACCCGCCGCGCTCAAACCCCGCCGGGTCGCCGTCACCCGCCCGGGGGGCGATCGCCGGGACCGTTTCCGCTGATCGGGGTTTGCCGCGACCGGTGGCGGGGCACGGCGCACTGGTAGTGCGTTTCCCGCCGGGGTCCCCACGGGCACCCCGGGTTTCGCCTCCCGCGGGGCAGCGGCTCCCTGTCGTGCTCCGGACCGGGGCGGCCGGCGGTGCGCGATGATGAACGGGCCCGCCCCCGCCCCGGGGTGCGGTGCGAAACGAAGGAGCAGACGACGGATGGTCGACACGACGGGTGCTCCCGCCGCCGAGCGGCGTGCGGAGCGGCTGGAACTACGCGTCCCCACCTCGCCCACCCAACTGCCCGCCGTGCGGGCGATGGCCGGTGACCTGGCCATGCGGATGGACTTCGACCTCGACGCGGTGGAGGACCTCCGCCTCGCCGTCGACGAGGCCTGCGCGACGCTCGCCCTCGTCGCCCTGCGCGGCAGCCCACTGACCGTGGTCTTCGAGGCCACCCGCGACGCGCTGCGGATCGACGCCTGGGTGCCCACCTTGGAGGGCACCGACGTCTCGCGGGACGGCTTCGGCTGGGCGGTGCTGCACACGCTGGTCGACTCGGTGGACGCCGGACCCAGCACCCAGGCCAAGGTGGCGGCCGGCGACGGCAGCACGTCCCCGGTCGCCTGCATCGCGCTGGCCAAGTACCTCCGGCGCCACTCTCCGAGCGCGGCCGTGGAGCAGCCTGACCACGACGTGTCGGTCGCACGGTGACCCGGTCGGCTGCAGCACGTCAGCCGGCCACCGACGACGCCGCCGTCCTCGGTGCCGCTGAGGGCGCCCGTCCCCCCGAGCCCGGGCTGAGCGCGCTCGACGGCGACGTCCCCTCGGCCGGCGCCAGCGTTCCCGAGGCCCGGCATCCCGCGGACGCCACGGCCGGCGCGCCCGTCCCTCGCCCGGCCGACGTACCGGCCGAGGAGGCCGCCGACGTCCTGGCCGACGAGACGGCGAGCGAGCCCGGCACCGGGCTGGGGACCGGGGCCGACGCCGAGGGGACCGGCGCAACGCCAACCGCCACGGCGCCGCTGTCGGAGAACCGCAGCCGGGCCGAGCGGACCGCACCGCTGTTCGCCGAGCTGGCCACCCTGGAGAAGGGTGATCCGCGCCGGGAACGGTTGCGGGAGATCCTGGTCGAGGAGCACCTGCCGCTGGTCCGGCACTTCGCCCGTCGGTTCAGCAACCGCGGCGAGCCCTTCGACGACCTGCTGCAGGTCGGCACGCTCGGCCTGATCGCGGCCATCGACCGGTTCGACCCCACCCGCGGCGTGGAGTTCCTGTCCTTCGCGGTGCCCACCATCACCGGGGAGATCAAACGGCACTTCCGTGACCAGGGCTGGTCGGTGCGGGTTCCGCGCCGGCTGCAGGAACTGCACCTGTCGCTGAACGCCGCGGTGAGCGAGCTTGCCCAGAAGAACGGGCACGCGCCCAACCCGAGCGAGCTGGCCGAGCACCTGGGCATCCCCCGGGCGGAGGTCCTCGAGGGTCTGGCGGTGGCCAACGCCTACCGCAGCAGCTCGCTGGACGAGCGGCTCTCCGGCGAGGAGGACTCCCCCACGCTGGCGGCCACCCTCGGCGAGGAGGACGCCGCGCTGGAGGGCGTGGAGTACCGGGAGTCGCTGCAGCCCCTGCTGGCCACCATCCCGGCCCGGGAGCGGCGGATCCTGATCCTGCGGTTCTTCGGGAACATGACACAGTCGCAGATCGCAGCCGACATCGGCATTTCCCAGATGCACGTGTCCCGGCTGCTCAGCCAGACGCTGGCCAAGCTCCGTGAGGGCCTGCTGAAGGACTGAGGCCCCTGCCCGACGACGAACGGCCGGCTCCCCCGCTGGGGGTACCGGCCGTTCGTCGTGGTGGGACCGGTCGCTGGACTACCGCTGCTGCTCGTCGTCCGGCGGTGGGTATCCGCCGCCCTGCGCCGGCGGCAGGTAGCCGCCCTGCTGCTGCGCGTCCCGGGTGATCTCCGCCAGGGACGGCGGCGTGGGCACCTCCGGCCGCGGGAGGGCGGTGGGGAGCGAGGGCTCGACGCCGATGCTGGACAGCTCGATCTTCGCCTCCGGTTGCTCGGCGGCCGGCGGCAGCTGCGACTCGAACCAGGTGCTGGTGTCCAGCGACGTGGCGGCCGGCGCCGGCGTCGATGCGGCCGCTGTAACGTTCCCGGCCCCGTTGCCGGCTGCCGGCGCGTCGACGTCCATCCAGGACCGGTTCTCACCCTCGCCGCCACCGAGCCGGGACAGCCCCTCCAGCGCCTTGCTGAACTCGCTGGGCACGATCCACATCTTGTTCGCGTCGCCCTGGGCGATCTTGGGCAGCGTCTGCAGGTACTGGTAGGCCAGCAGCCCGGAGTCGGGCTTGCCGTCGTGGATGGCCCGGAAAACCGTCTCGATCGACTTCGCCTGGCCCTGCGCCTGGAGGAACAGTGCGGCACGTTCGCCCTCGGCCCGCAGGATCCGGCTCTGCCGCTCGGCTTCGGCGTCCAGGATCGCCGCCTGCTTCTTGCCCTCGGCCGACAGGATCGCCGAGACCTTCTGTCCCTCGGCGGTGGTGATCGCCGACTGCCGCTGGCCCTCGGCGGTGAGGATGACCGCGCGCTTGTCCCGGTCGGCGCGCATCTGCTTCTCCATGGAGTCCTGGATGGAGGCCGGCGGGTCGATCGCCTTGATCTCCACCCGGGCCACCCGCAGACCCCAGGGACCGGTGGTGCCGTCGAGCACCGTGCGCAGCTGGGAGTTGATGCCGTCCCGGCCGGTGAGCGCGCCCTCCAGATTCAGCCCCCCGACGACGTTGCGCAGCGTCGTGGTGGTCAGCTGCTCCATGCCGGTGATGTAGTTCGCGATCCCGTAGACGGCCAGCCGCGGATCGGTGACCTGGAAGTAGACGACCGTGTCGATGCCCACCTGCAGGTTGTCGGCGGTGATGACCGGCTGCGGCGGGAAGGAGATGACCTGCTCGCGCAGGTCGATGGTGGCCCGGACCCGATCGACGAAGGGCACCAGCAGGGCCAGGCCCGGGGAGAGCGTGCGGCTGTACCGGCCGAGCCGCTCCACGACCTTGGCCTGGGCCTGCGGGACGATCGTCACGCTCCTGGCCAGGACGAGGACCACGAAGATCGCGACCACGATCACGGCGATGAGGGCTTCCACGAGGGTTTCCTGTTCTAGGAGGTGGTGCGGACCTCCGATCCTGCTCCTCGACGCGGACCGGGTCACCCCCCAGCCACCCGTCGTCACCCGCCCGCGACGCTCCCGGCAGCCGCCGGCCCGTTCACTCCAGGGCGTCGGCGACGATGGCGGTGGCCCCCTTGATCTCCATGATCCGGACCTTCTCCCCCACGTCGAAGGCCTGGCCCTCGTACTCGCTGCGGGCACTCCACACGTCGGCGCCCATGGTGATGCGCCCGTCCCGGTGGTCGACCCGCTCGGTGACGATCGCCGTCCGGCCGACGTAGACGTCGGCGCCGTCGATCTGCAGGGGCGTGCGGTCGACCAGGTGGCGCTTGGCGATGGGCCGGATGAGCACCATCAGGCCGACCGAGACCACGACGAAGGCCGCGATCTGGATCGCCACGCCGAGGCCGAGCAGGGCGACGGTCATGCCGCCCAGGGCGCCACCGGCGAACATGAGCAGCACCAGGTCGAGGCTGGCCAGCTCGCCGGCGGCGAACAGCCCACCGGCGATCAACCAGAGCAACCAGGCACCCACGCGTGGCAGTCTGGCACGGGTGAGGGCGCGCGACGCCCGACGCGCGCCCGGCGGGGCACGGCGTCGGCCCGGTGGCGCCGGCGTCGTAGCCTCGGCAATCGTGCACGACTACCCCGCGGGCCGGTTCGCGGTCTGGGCGACCGCCTGGCTCACCGGACGGACCTCCTACGACGAAGCGCTCGACGCGTTGCTCGGCGACACCGCCCACCGGGTGGTCGGTCTGCCCGGCACCACCGAGGCGGTGCCGCTGGGCTGGGCGCTGAGCGCGCTGCGCGGGCTCGGCGAGCAACGGCTGCGGCTGGTGCTGCCGGTGCCCGGGGACATCCGCGGGCTGCCCGCGGTGCCCGGGCTGGCCGCGCTGGCGCTGGAGACCGGGCAGGCCGCGGTCGGGGACCGGGTGGCGCTCGTCCCCGAGGAGCTGGGGCCCGAGGCGGTCTCCTGGACCGCCGTCGCCCTGGACGGCGCGGCTCCGGCGGCCCCACCGGTGGAGGGCACCCTGCGCGCGGCCTCGGGCGCGCTGGACCTGGCCGTGGGCGACGCCGCCCGGACGCTGGCGTCGCTGGACCTGGCCCGCTGGAACCCCGAGGTGCCCGCGCTGCTGGCCGGGCTGGCCAAGACCACGAAGGCCCCGGGGCTGCCCCCCGACCACGAGCCGCTGGCCCTGTCGGTGCTCGGCCGGGCGCAGCGGCT
>JAOPUQ010000300.1 GCA_025963425.1 Modestobacter sp.
GCCGTCGACGGCCTGCTGCTGGTAGTCCCGCAGGTGCCAGTCGGCCTGGTCGAGCTCGATCGGGTGGGCCTGCCCGTCGACGTAGCCGGCGAGGTCCTCGGCCGGCCAGCCGATCTTCAGCAGCGCCTGCTTGAGCCGCCCGCGCTCGGAGGGGTGCACGACGACCGAGTCGGCGTCGATGCGCGCGCCGAGCATCGGGGCGACCCGCTTGCTGCGCACGACCTCCTCCAGGACCGCGCGGTCGGTGCTGGTGAGCACCAGCCCGTGCACCGGGTGGTTGGCCAGGGTCAGCCGGCCGTAGCGGTCCATCGTGTCGGCGACGTCGACCAGCAGGGCGTGCGGCACCGGGTAGCGGGAGAAGCGGACCAGCGCGTCGACGACCTGCTCGGCGTCGTGCCCGGCGGCGCGGGCGTTCCACAGCGCCAGCGGGGTGACCCGGTAGGTGTGCACGTGCTCGGGGGAGCGCTCCAGCTCGGCGAAGGGCGCGATCGCCGCCCGGCATTCCTTGGACAGCGGGTGGTCGACCTCGAGCAGCAGGGTCTTGTCCGACTGGACGATCAGGGGACCGTCACTCACGAATGGTTGCTCCCTCGGCAGTGCTGGGTGGGGCCGTGCGACCCACCACGGTAACTGCGGGCTGCGGTGCACGCTTCCCACCGCGGGGCCGGGACGCCGGGTGCCGGGCAGGTCACACCCAGTCGGTGCGCCGCAGCGGTGGCTGCTCCCCGCCGGCGCGCTGGAGCAGCACCTGGTTCACGCCCATGTTCCCGGCCTCGAAGGCCAGCGCGCTGGCGGCCCTGTACAGCCGCCAGACCCGGGCCCGGCCGTCGCTGGTCAGCTCGACGGCGGGGTCCCAGTGGTCCTCCAGCCGCTGCACCCAGGCCCGCAGGGTGAGGGCGTAGTGCCGGCGCAAAGCCTCCACGTCGAGCACCTCGAGCCCGCTGGCCTCCAGCAGACCGACCAGCTCGCCGAGGCCGAGCAGCTCGCCGTCGGGGAACACGTAGCGGGCGATGAAGGTGTCGGGGTTCCACATCGCCTCGCCGTCGTTCCAGGCGATCGCGTGGTTGAGCAGTCGCCCGCCGGGGCGCAGCAGCCTGGTCAGCTGGGCGACGTACTCGGGCATCAGAGCCCGGCCGACGTGCTCGGCCATGCCGATCGAGCTGATCGCGTCGAAGGGCTCGTCGTCCACGGCGCGGTAGTCCTGCACCCGGATGTCGATCTTGTCGGTCAGCCCCACCTCGGCCACCCGCTTGCGGGCCATCCGGGCCTGCTCCTCCGACAGCGTGATGCCCACGACCGTCGCGCCGTAGTGCTGCGCGGCGTGGATCGCCATGCTGCCCCAGCCGCAGCCGACGTCCAGCAGGCGAGCGCCGGGGGTCAGCCCGAGCTTGCGGCAGACCAGGTCGAGCTTGGCGGCCTGGGCGGCCTCCAGGCCGGCGTCCTCGGACGCCCAGACCGCGCAGGAGTAGACCATGGACGGCCCCAGCACCAGGGCGTAGAAGTCGTTGCCGACGTCGTAGTGGTGGGCGATCGCCGCGGCGTCCCGGGAGCGGGAGTGCCGCCGCCCGATCCGGCCGAGGTCGGCCTCCTCGGCCGGCGGCACCGGCTCCGGGCCGATCGCGCCGAGTCGGAGCGCGGTGCCCAGCAGCCCGAGCCGCTCGCGCAGCGTCGGGGAGGCCATCGGCCCGGTGTCGGCCAGCCGGCCGACCGAGCTCAGCGCGGCGAAGGTGGCGAACACGTCGCCCTCGACGTCGATCTCGCCGGCCACGTAGGCCCGGCTCAGCCCGAGCTGCCCGGGTGACCACAGCAGCCGCCGCAGCGCCCGCCGGGACCGGACGGCCACCACCGGTGCTCCCGGAGGGCCGGCGAGGGAGCCGTCCCAGCCGCGGAGCCGCAGCGGGAGCTCGGACGTGCCCAGGACGGCGCCGAGCGCCGTGGCCAACCGATCCGCGACCGTCTGCCGTGCCATGTCCGCCACCTCGTCCACCTCGTCCAGTGCGCGACCCTGCGGGCGACGGTGACCGGGTCAGGCGCTGGTTGCGATCGTCAACTACATCCGCCCCAAGTCTGGCGCATGGTTGATCATTCCCGGAAGAGCGGGCGTTCAGGACGTGGCGGCGCGCCCCGGCTCGTCGTCCTCCACGACGGCGACCGAGGTGATGCGGTGGACGGCGAAGGTCCGGTTCTCCCCACGCCCCTCGTCGAACCCCTGCAGGAACCCGCCGACCAGCGACACCGGCTGCACCACACGCTGGCTGCCGCTGCCCTGGGCGTCGACGTAGCCCAGCCAGATCGGCAGCCCCCCGCGGACGGCGCGGGTGAGCAGCTCCAGGGTGCTGGCGGTGGTCACCCCGGGGATCTGGCGCACCGGGTCGGTGCGGCGCGCGGCCAGCGCCGCGTCGCCGGCCCGGATCTCCCGCACCGTCGCCGCGACGTCGTCCCGGGCGAGCGGGCGGGGTCCGGACACCGGTGCCGAGCCCGGCCGGCGGCCCACGGCCCGGGGGCGCGCCGGGGGGCGGGTCAGGACGGCCCCCCCGGCGGACTCCCCGGCCGGGGCGTAGCCGGCCGAGCGCAGCACGCTGAGCACCTCCTCGGCCTGCAGACCGCTGACCAGCACACCCGGGGCGAGCCGGCGCAGCTCGGCGTTGGCGGTGCGCCGGTCGTTGACCACCTGGGACAGCAGCCCGTGGTCGTCGGAGCGCACGTAGCACTCGATCGCGCCGACCCGCAGCCGGCCGTGCTGGCGGGCGACGTCGTCGACCAGGTAGTCCAGTGCCTGCGGGACCGGGGTGCGCGAGGCGCGGCTGAAGAAGTCGTGCAGGTCGGTGGCCGACCAGCCGTTGTCCAGTGCCCGGCGGATGCTGCCGTCGGTCACCCGGTAGACCGTCGCCCCGCCGGAGGACTCGACGTCGGCCACCAGGGCCAGCGAGCCGGCCAGCTCGGCGACGAGCGGGCCGGGGGCGATGAGGGACAGGTCGGGCTGGGCGAGCACGTGGTCGACCGGGGCGGGCAGCAGGTCGCGCATGCCGTCGGCGGCGCCGTCGGCCCCGCTGCGCAGCAGCCCGCGCCCGCCGGTGCTCAGCACGCCCTGGACGACGACGCCCAGCCGTTCGGCCTCGGCCAGCAGCGCCGGGACCGGCGCCAGCCGGTCGGCCCGCCGCGGCGTGCGCCAGCGCAGCAGCGCCACGAGCTCGTCGGCGCGCAGCCCGGTGCCCACCGGGTACTCGGCCAGCACCGCCAGGGCCGAACCGCGCAGCGCCGGCGCGGTCTGCCGCACGACGTCCGGCGACAGCACGTTGACCGCCTTGCCGGCGACGTCACGCTGGCCCACCAGCGAGATGAGCCGCACGCTCGTCAGCCAGCCCTCGGCCAGCACCGCCCACCGGTCGGGCAGGTCCTGCTCGCGCCAGGCGTCGTACTCGCGGGTGGGCAGCCACTCGTCGCGGTGCGCGCCGCCGACGTCCAGCAGCCCGGCGCAGTGCGCCAGCTCCACCAGGAAAGCGATGTCGGCCTCGCCGACCTTCAGGTCGCGGGCCAGCCGCTTCTGGTCGCGGACGCCCAGGCCGCCGCTGCGCAGCAGCCCGGCCGGCTCCTCCTCGAGTGCGGTGAGGACGTCGGCCACCCGGCCGAGCACCTCCAGCGCCGCGCCGGCCGCCTGCTGGTCGACCGTGGCCGGGTCCCGGCGGCTGACCTCGGGGTCCGGGCGCAGGCGCGGGGGCCCGTAGGGCTGGTCGCCGCGCAGGGCCAGGCCGATCTCGCGGGGCAGTTCGACGTTCACCGCGTCGATGCGGGCCAGCAGGCCACGCTGCAGCAGGCGGCGGGCCGGGGTGAGCGGGCCGTTGCCGGTGTCGGGCAGGTGGCCGACCGGCCGGTCGCCGGCCAGCCGTTCCAGGACGGTGTGCTCCTCGGCGTCCAGGCCCTCGAGCGCGGCGGACAGGTCGCGGGGCAGCGACACGCGCAGGTCGACCGCCCGGCGGCCGAGTCCGGCCGGGTAGCGCACCGACCGGCGCACCTGGTCGGGGGCGTGCAACTCGTGGTCGCCCCACAGCAGCGCGCGGGTGGTCAGCGTCGCGACCGCCTGGTCGAGGACGTCGGTCGGTACGCCGGGGAGCAGCGCCGGCAGGTCGGCGCGGGCCACGCCGTCGGTGGGGGAGAGCAGCACGACGTCGAGCACCTGCAGCGTCGCGGCGTCCAGTTCGTCGAGCGCCCGGTCGACCGACACCGGGACCGCCAGGCGGGTGGCCAGCGCCACGACGTCCGATGGTGCGGGGCGGGCGACGTCGGGTCGGGCGACCAGCAGCGCGTCCAGCTGCTCGTCGGAGCGGGTGCGCAGCCAGGCGGCCAGCGTCGCGGGCAGGTCGGCAGGCATCCGGTCCACGTTACGTCGCCGGCTCGCAGAGTGCGCCGGCGAGGCGGACAGTGCTCACCCCTCTGGGACGATGACCCGGTGCCCGCCCTCGACGACCCGCAGACCCGCGCCGCGCTGGGCGCGCTCCGGGTGGGGGCGCTGCGCTGGCTCGGCGGTGGGGTGGTCGCCGTCGTCCTGGGGTGCCTGCTCGCCGTGGCCGCCGTCCGGATCGCCCGGGACAGCGGGGAGCGGGTGCCCGGCGCCGGGCTGGTCGTGATCGCCCTGGTGCTCGGCGGCCTGGCCGCGGCCGTGGCGGGGCTGGGCTCGCTGCTGCGCACCCGGCGCTGGACCGCGGCACTGGCGGGCACGTCCTGGCAGCTGGGCCGGCTGCGGGTGGCCGGCGCCGCGGTGCTCCAGGTCGAGCCGCTCGGCTTCGACGACCTCGCCGGCGAACCGCTCCGGCTGCGGCTGATGTCCACCGCCATCTGGCGGACCCGGGCGGTCCAGCGGCTGGCCGACGGCGACGTCTCCTACGCCCCCGTCTCGGCCCGCGAGTGGGTGCTCACCGCGGACGGTGCCGGCACCGTCTTCGGCGCCCGGGTGCCCGGCCGCCGCGGCTGACTTCCAACTCGCGGGCGACACGGTCTGGTGGACATCGCGCGTGCCTGGTGGACTGCACGGGAAGATGGACGCCGATGCGCCCCGGCGAGAGGCCCGGGCAGCGCACGGCAACTGGAGGCGACATGGCGAAGCGCAAGGACAAGCACGCTCACCTGGTCGAGCCGACCTGGGGTGAGTCCGAGGGTGGTGGCCCGCCGCTGACCGAGCTGGTCAGCGAGATGGCGGGCTCGCTCTCGCCGTTCGGCGAGGACCACGCCTTCCCGATCCCCCCGGAGCGGCTGCGCTACGCCCACCCGACCGACAGGCCCAACCGGGCCGGCCTGATGGCGGGCGAGCAGCGGTGAGCGCGCCCGTGCTGCCGTCCTACAGCAACGGGGCCTCGACGGTCCCGCTGCTGGGCGACACGATCGGGGCCAACCTCGATCGGACGGCGGCGCGGGTGGGTGACCACGAGGCGCTGGTCGAGTGCGCCACCGGTCGCCGCTGGACCTACCGCGAGCTGGTCGCCGAGGTCGACGCCTGCGCGCTGGGCCTGGACGCGCTCGGCGTCGTGAAGGGCGACCGGGTCGGCATCTGGGCGCCCAACTGCGCGGAGTGGGTGTTCGTCCAGTACGGGACGGCGAAGCTCGGCGCGATCCTGGTCAACATCAACCCCGCCTACCGGACGCACGAGCTCGCCTACGTGCTCGAGCAGGCAGGGATCTCGGTGCTCGTGGCGGCGCCGGAGTTCAGGACCAGTGACTACCGCGCGATGGTCGCCGAGGTCCGCGGCGACTGCCCG
>JAOPUQ010000313.1 GCA_025963425.1 Modestobacter sp.
CAGACCACCCGCGCCGCCGCCGCGCCCGCGAAGACCGCCCCCGCCGCCCCCGCCGCCACCGGCGAACTGGCGGCCGACGAGCGCCCGACGGACCATCAGCTGCGCCAGCCGCGCCCGCCGCATCGCCTGTGGTGTCTGGAACATCGCCATGTCTTCCTCCTTGTGATCCCTTGTGGTCGTGATCCCTCGTGATCCGGGGCTACCAGTCGTGATCCGGGGCTGCCAGGCCACAGCTACGAGTCCACAGCCGTGTCGTCACCACGTCGTCACCTGAGGGGTGGAGCGGTGCTGGGGCTCGCGGTGCGCAGGCGCCGAAGTCGGGAACGCGCGCATCTGCGGACGGGCGGCGTCGTGAGCGGCGATCGCTCCCGCACGGCGGTCCGACACAGGCTGCGGGTTGTCGTCGGCAAGGCCAACTCCCTGGCGGGCGGGCGCGGCGCCGCTGGTGCAGGCGGGATGGCGCCGTTTTCAGGGTAGTCCCCTCCATTCGGGAACGGCTCGGTCCGCCGACCGATCGCCGTGACGGGAGGGTGACGAGCGGCTCCGATGCTGGCCCAGGACCCCTGCGCGCCGAGGAACGGGAGAGGCGATCCCCGATGCGGTCACCAGCATGAGCGCCCGGAAACTGGCCATGATCGGCTTGGACTGCGCCACGCCGCAGCTGCTCTTCGATCGGTTCGCCCGCGACATGCCCCGTCTGGCGGAGCTCCTGGCTCGCTCGATGTGGGGCCCGATGGGGAGCATCGACCCGCCGATCACCGTGCCGGCCTGGTCCTGCATGCTCTCCGGGCGTTCCCCCGGCGAACTCGGGATCTATGGGTTCCGCAACCGGGTCGACCACAGCTACGACCGGCTGTCGATCGCGACGTCGGAGCACGTCCGCGTGCCGCGGATCTGGGACCTGCTGGGCGCGCAGGGCCGGGACAGCGTTCTGCTCGGAGTGCCCGGCACCTATCCGCCTCCGCCGGTGCGTGGTTGCGTGGTCGGCGACTTCCTGTCCCCCTCCACGTCCGTGGACTGGACGTACCCATCGGCGCTGGGGGCGGAGATCGAGGGACTGGTCGGCTCGTACATGCTCGACGTCGTCAACTTCCGGAGCGAGGAGAAGACCCGGATCGCCCAGCAGGTCTTCGACATGACCGAGCAGCGCTTCCGCGTGGCCCGCCACCTCGCCACCACCCGTGAGTGGGATCTGTTCGCCATGGTGGACATGGGGCCCGACCGGCTGCACCACGGGTTCTGGGCAGACTGCGATCCGGCGCACCCCCGCTTCGACCCCGCCGGCCCGCGCACCTCCCTGTTCCGCGACTACTACCGCGCGTTGGACAGGCACCTCGGCGCGCTCCTGGAGACCTTCGACGACGACACGGCGGTCCTCGTCGTCAGCGATCACGGCGCCCAGCCGATGGTCGGTGGCTTCTGCATCAACGAATGGCTCCGGGCGGAGGGACTCCTCACCCTCCGGACCGAGCCGGCCGGACGTCTGCCGATCGCCGAAGCAGCGATCGACTGGTCGCGGACCGCGGCCTGGGCCGACGGCGGTTACTACGCGCGGATCTTCCTGAACGTGGCCGGGCGGGAGCCCGAGGGATCGATCGCGCCGGCTGACTACGACGTGATCCGCGAGCAGATCGCGCGGGCGATCGAGGCCGTCCCGGACCACGAGGGCCGGCCGATGGGCACCCGGGCCATGCGGCCGGAGGACCTGTACCCGGAGGTCACCGGCGTCGCCCCGGACCTGCTCGTCTACCTCGGGAACCTGCGCTGGCGCTCGGTGGGCACGCTGGGTCTGGGCCAGGGCTTCTACACCTTCGAGAACGACACCGGTCCGGACGACGCCAATCATGCCGACACCGGGGTGTTCGCCCTCAGCGGCGGGGGGATCGATACCGGACGCTCCGACGACCTGTCGATCTACGACGTCGCGCCCACCATCCAGGCGCTCCTGGGCGTACCGGCACCCGCAGGTCAACGGGGGCGGGTCCTCGTATGAGCGCCGCCGACGTTCCGGACTGTGCGCCGGCCCCGGTCGACCCGGTGCATCGGATGGGGCTGCTGGTGGACGACCGGTCACTTCGGCTCATGCCCGGGCCGGTCGACGCCGGCGCGGTCTCCGCCACGGGTCGAATCGACGGCAGGCCGGTCGGCCTCTTCGCCTGCGATCCACGACGGGGCGGCGGCGCGCTGGGCGAGGCAGGCAGCCAGGTGATCGTCGGCACGATCGAGGCCGCGGTGCGACGGCACGTGCCGGTTGTGGGCATCTGGCACTCGGGCGGGGCGCGACTGCAGGACGGTACGGCGTCGCTGCACGGGATCGGACGGGTCTTCCGCACGATCGTCGAAGCCTCGGGCCGGATCCCGCAGGTCTCCGTCGTCCTCGGTCCGGCGGCCGGCGGCGCCGCCTACGGGCCGGCGCTGACCGACTTCGTGATCTCCGGTCCAGCGAGCCGGATCTTCGTCACCGGCCCGGAGATCGTCCGGCGCGTCACCGGTGAGGCCGTGGACGCGGCGGTCCTGGGTGGGCCCGAGCAGCACGCGACGACCAGTGGCCTCACGCACGTCGCCGAGCCGAGCGACGCAGCTGCGCTGGGCGTCGCCAGGGCCCTTGTCGGGCTGCTCTCCGTGCGACAGGTCGCCGCGCCGTCCCCGGTGTGCTCCGATCTCCGGTTCCGCGCCGTGCTTCCGACGTCCCCGCGGCGGGCTTACGACATCCACCGCATCGTCGACCTGCTGCTGGACGAGGAGTCGCCCCGCGTGGAACTGCAGCGGCGCTGGGGCCGCAACGTCGTCACGGTCGTGGGACGGATCGGCGGGCGCACCGTCGGCGTGCTCGCCAACAACCCCCTGCACCTGGCCGGCTGCCTGGACAGCACCGGATCGGAGAAGGCGGCGCGCTTCGTCCGCACGTGCGATGCGCTGGGGCTGCCCCTGGCCGTGCTCGCCGACGTGCCGGGCTATCTCCCCGGCCGCAGGCAGGAGGCCGAGGGGATCGTGCGGCGCGGCGCCAAGTTGCTGCATGCCTTCGCCGAGTCCGTCGTGCCCCGGGTGACCGTGATCGTCCGCAAGGCCTACGGCGGGGCGTTCGTCGCGATGAACTCCCGGGCGCTGGGTGCCACGGCGGTCTTCGCCTGGCCCGCGGCCGAGGTCGGCGTCATGCATCCGCGCAGCGCGGTGGCCATCCTGCACCGCCGACTGCTGGGCGCCCTGCCCACCGAGCGTCATGCAGCGGCCCTGGAGGAACTCGCGGCGGCCTATGAGAGAGGGGCCGGTGGCCTGTCCGGCGCGGTGGCTCGAAAACATGTCGACCAGGTCATCGACCCTGCCGACACGAAGAGGTTCGTCACCGAGGCGCTGGCGTCGGCTGTCGGACTCCGGGGCGTCCACTCGAACATCCCACTGTGAACGCGGCGATGGGCCCGGTAGCGGGGGCACACCCGGTCGGTTCAGCGATGTCTGCTCCGGCGGTTGAGAAACCTGAGCAGGGGCCGGAGCTCGTCGGGGAAATCCTCGTCCGAGTACGAGAAGCGGTACGTGCGCCCGCCCACGGTCACAGCGATGCGGTACTGCTTCTGGTCCGGGTGCATGCGGCCGGCGCCATGGGCGGGAAGCGCGTCGAGGTCCACCCCGGAGAGCAGCTCACGCACGGTGTCGCGGTCGGCGTCGGTCGCACTGTCGTCGATGCTGGTCGTGAGGGTCGTCCCGGCGAACCCTCCCGACGACTCGAAGGTCACGCGCACGTCGTCCCGGGGCGGATCACTCATGGCTCCAGCCTCGCCTCCTGCCGTCGGCGATCAGCAACCCGTGGGCTCCGCGCACACACCGGCGGGTCGTGTCGCCACCGTCGCGACGACCGGTTCGACGCTGTGATCCCACCGGTGCCGGGCGCTCCACACGGTAGGCCCAGGTGCGGTCCTCCGCCAACCTCCCTCGGTGTCCGACGGGTCGGCACCCCAGAAGTGCGCCACGAGACCGCCGCTGGCAGGAATCCGCACCTCAGGTCCTCGTCGAGGGGGTCATGGTGATGGCCGAACGGGTCTGGCCCGAGGACGGCGAATGTCCCGGGGGTGACGAGCCCCCGACTCCCGCCGGAACCTGTCCGCTGGCGGTGGAGCTGCTGGGCGGATTCCGCATGATCCGCGGGCGCACGACCGTGCCGGTGCCGAACGGAGCACAGCGACTCGTCGCCTACCTCGCGCTGGCGGGTCCCCGCGCCCGCACGCACGTCGCCGGAACGCTGTGGCCGGAGATGCGTGACGAACAGGCGCTGGCGTGCCTGCGATCGACCCTGTGGCGCTTGGGGCGTCTGTGCCCGGGAGTGGTCGTGATCCGGGACGCATCCCTGGCGATCGCGGAGTGCGTCGAGGTGGACGTGCAGTCGGTCAGGGCCACCGCACGGTTGAGCGTCGGTCCCGACGGGGCCGCAGTGGACGGCGTCGACGTCCCCCAGTTCCTCCGCCTGGTCCAGGTGCCGTTGCTTCCGGGCTGGTGCGACGACTGGGTCGTCATCGAGCGGGAGTATCTGCGCCAGACCGGGCTGCATGCCCTGGACGCGCTCGCGCAGAAGCTCTCCCAGCGGGGCCATCACGCCGCGGCGCTGCAGGCCGCACTCGGCGCCATCGCTGCCGAACCGCTGCGGGAGAGCGCGTACCGGGAAGCGGCGAAGGTGCACCTGGCCGAGGGCAACCTCAGCGAGGCCCAGCGCCAGTTCGAGGCCTGCCGCCGCATCCTGCAGCAGGAACTGGACGTCTGCCCATCCGCCGAGTTCGCCGAGCTCGTCGGGTTGCCCCAGCAACCCCCACGGCCGGGGAGAACGCAGCGTCTTCGACGGCCCGGGGCGGGGTGACGGGCTGGTGACGGCCGTCCGATTGTCTTGCCCCGCTGGACGTCTGAGCGGTTCGGGACGGCAGCGGGCCCCGTGCCCGCCCCGACGTGAGTCGGCCGGCGCGTCGTCGCCACGGGCGCGGCTCATGGCCGAGCGGAACGGCGTCAACAAGGTTTGGCGGAGGGTTGGTGGACATCGTGAGACGAGACAGCACAACCTGTTGCGGCATCGTGCCGCCGCACGTCCTCAACGCGCTCGCGGGGCGACGGGAGGAACGGGGACGCGAGGAACGGGGAGGGGAGGAACGTGCCCGAACGGATCGGGTGCGGGCCGCGGCCCTGCGGACCCTGGACCAGGACGCGACGTTCCGGGCTCAGCGGGCGGCCACCAGGGGGCTACGTCGCGCGGGCTGGGGCGGCGGCATGTTGGCGGCGCGGGCCGGCCGAGGAGCGGTGGGCACCGGGGGACTGGACCGCACCATCTACGACGCGAACAACACACGTCGGCTCCCCGGTTCGGAGGTCCGCGCCGAAGGCGATCCGCCGACCGACGACGTCGCCGTCGACGAGGCCTACGACTACATGGGCGACACCTACGCCTTCTACTCGACGGCCTACGAACGGAACTCGATCGACGACGCCGGGATGCCGCTGATCGGCACGGTGCACTACGACGTGGATTACGACAACGCCTTCTGGAACGGATCGCAGATGGTGTATGGCGATGGCGACGGCGAGGTGTTCAACCGGTTCACGATCTCGGTCGACGTGATCGGGCACGAGCTGACGCACGGGGTGACCGAACTCGAGGCGGGACTGATGTACCGGGGCCAGTCCGGCGCACTCAACGAGTCGGTGTCCGACGTCTTCGGGTCCCTCGTGAAGCAGGCCGTCCTCGACCAGACGGCGGACCAGGCGGACTGGCTGATCGGCCAGGGATTGCTCACCGACCAGGTCAACGGCGTGGCCCTCCGGTCGATGGCCGAACCCGGCACCGCGTACGACGACGAGGCGCTCGGCGGCAAGGATCCTCAGCCGGCGGACATGTCCGGATACGTGCACACCGCCCAGGACAACGGTGGGGTGCACATCAACTCCGGGATTCCCAACCGGGCCTTCTACCTGGCCGCTGCCGACATCGGCGGCCACGCCTGGGAATCGGCGGGCCGGATCTGGTACGAGACGCTGCTCAGCCCGGCGCTGCGTCCGTTTGCGCAGTTCTCGGCCTTTGCCACGCTGACCGTGCAGACCGCCCAGCAGCTCTACGGCAGCTCGAGCAAGGAAGCCCAGTCGGTGCGCGACGCGTGGGACGGGGTCGGGGTCGGCGTGGCCGCGCGGGCCCGGTTCGCAGTCGGCATGTGAGGGAAGGAAAAGGGATTGTCATGACAATGCCTCGACGCGGCAGGCAGGGTTTCGCAGGGCAGGCCTGGGGACTGGGCCGGGCGCCCGGTTTCGGCGGTCGCCGGCTGGCCGAGATGCACCAGCAGCGCCTTCAGCACCGGCTGGAGCGGCTCGCACAGCAGCAGGCCCGCCTGACGGCCGTGCTGGAGTTCCTGCAGGAACGCTCCACTCCGGAAGCGCCGCCGGAGCGTGGCCGGACCTCCCGCAGTGGGCGGCGGGAATCGCCGTTCTCGGGCCGGGTGCCACCGCACGGTGAGGCCGGGGCCGGAGGCGAGTCGGAGGGCGGCGGCGACGAGCGGGAGCGCGGTCCAGCGGGCGGCACTTCGACCGACTCCGACGAGGCCCAGGAGGGATCCGAGGAGGCAGACGAGGGGAGCGGAGTCCTCGCCGAGGAGCCCGGTGAGGTAGGGGGCGACGACGCACTGCAGGCGGCACTGATCGAGGTCTTCGAGGAGCTCGTCGACCGTGACGACCCGGCACTGCCCAAGGCGGCGGACATCAACGCCGGCCTGAAGGAGCGCGGTCTCGGCCCGATCCGCCGACAGGACGCCCGGCCCGTGTACGAGGAGTGGATCGCCGGCCGCAGCTGAGGCCGGCCTCGCGACCCAGCCTGGTCCCGTGTTCCGGCACGCAGGCCGCTTCCTCGTCGAGCAGTGAGGACATCCCGCCATGCCCCGTTTCATTCTCGTCGCGCTCACCCCGGTCTCCGCCCAACCCTCGGCCTCCATCGCGGTCGCGGGAGCGCGCGCGGGCGGCGTGGGTGTCCTGGACCTCACGCATCGGGACATCGGGGACCTGGACCGACGAGGCGCCTCGGCCGAGCCGGGCGACCGGCCGTCCTCCATGGCGGCGGTGATCTCCACGGTCCGGGAGTTGCGGCGGCAGGCCCCTGGGGGCTGGGGGGTCCGGTACCGCGGTGACCAGCCCGTGACGGGTGCGCTGGTCCAGGGTCTGGTCGCCGTCATCGCGGCGGACGAGGGCCCGGCCACGATCGTGCTCACGGGCGGGGATCCGGAGCTGCTGGAACGCAACGTCGGGGCATGGCGGGCAACGGCGGCGCAGGTCCTGGTCGAGGTCGCCTCGCTCGACGAGGCCCTGACCGCCGTCCACCTCGGGGCGGACGCCCTGGTGGCACGAGGAAACGAAGCCGGCGGCCGGGTGGCGGAGGAGAGCTCTTTCATCCTGCTGCAGAAGCTGCTCGCGGCGGTCGAGGTGCCGGTGCTCGCGCACGGCGGGATCGGACGGCACTCCGCGGCAGCGGCGTGCGCGGTGGGCGCCGCGGGGGCGGTGCTCGACGCGCAACTCCTGCTCACCCGGGAGTCCCCGCTCGCTGCGGACGCCCGAGCGGCGTTGGCCCGGCTCGACGGGAGCGAGACGACCTGCATCGGGTCGGGAACCGGTCCCCGCTACCGCTTCCTGAGCGGACGGGGATGCACCGCCGCAGACGAGCTGGATCGGTCGGCCCCGGCTCTGAACGGCGCGGTCCGCCGGTCCTGGGAGGCCCAGGTCGAGCGGCGCGCCGGCTGGGACCTCGCGGCCGGGGACTTCCTGCCCGTCGGCCAGGACATCGCACTGGCCGGCACGCTCGCGGCGACGCACCACACGACCGGCCGGGTGGTGCAGGCGGTCGGTGCGGCGGTGACGGAGCACCTCCGGGCGGCCGCCCGGTCCGCGTCGTTGGCGGAGGGGGCGCCCCTCGCGGAGGCGCACGGCACGCGCTACCCGCTCGTGCAGGGCCCGATGACCCGGGTGAGCGACCAGCCGGCCTTCGCTCGCGCCGTGGCCGACGCCGGAGCCCTGCCGTTCCTGGCTCTCGCGTTGCTCCGGGCACCGGAGGTGGACGACCTGCTGACCCGGACCGCGGCGGCACTGGACGGCCGTCCGTGGGGGGTGGGCGTCCTCGGCTTCGTCCCGGAGGATCTGCGGCAGGAGCAGCTGGAGACGATCCGGCGCCACCGGCCCCCCTTCGCCCTGGTCGCGGGTGGTGGGCCCGACCACGCGCAGGAGCTCGAGGCGGCCGGGATCACGACGTATCTGCACGTCCCCTCGCCGGGGCTGCTCCGCCTGTTCGCCCGGGCCGGCGCCCGTCACTTCGTCCTGGAGGGGCGGGAGTGCGGAGGCCACGTCGGACCGAGGTCGAGCTTCGTGCTCTGGGACAGGATGGTCGACGAACTGACCGCAACACTGCGCGGCGACGAATTGCAGAAGTGCCACGTGCTGTTCGCCGGCGGAGTCCACGACGCCTCCTCCGGAGCGGCGGTCGCGGCAGTGGCCGCGCCGTTGGTCGAGGCCGGGGCCAAGGTGGGCGCCCTCATGGGCACGGCCTACCTGTTCACCGAGGAGATCGTCGACTGCGGGGGAGTGACCCCGGTCTTCCAGGAAGAGGCCCTGGCCTGCCGGACGACCGCGCTGCTCGAGTCCGGGCCGGGTTACGCCACACGCTGCGCCCGGACGCCGATCGTCGACGCCTTCCTCGCGGAGCGGGGCAGCTTGCGCGACCGCGGCACTCCCGGCGGCGCGGTCACCGAGCGCCTGGAGCAGTTCAACCTGGGACGGCTGCGGATCGCGACGAAAGGCCTGGCCCACGGCGACGGCGGTCCGGTACCCGTAGACGCCGCGCGCCAGCGAACCGACGGGCTGTTCATGATGGGCGAGGTGGCCGGGCTGCGGTCCGCGGTGCTGCCGATGCAGCGGTTGCACGAGGACGTGTGCGCGGGCTCCGCCGTCCGGCTCCGCGAGCTCGCCGCGAGCGACCTGCCCACACCGACGCGGCCCACCCCGCCTCCGCTGGACCTGGCCATCGTGGGGATGTCCTGCCTGCTCCCCGGCGCCCAGGACCTGGAGCAGTACTGGTCGAACATCCTGACCGGCCGCGACGCGGTACGGGAGGTCCCGGCCGAGCGCTGGAACCTGGCGAGGTACTTCGACAGCGACCCGGTCGCGCGGGACAAGACGTACTCGCGGTGGGGCGGGTTCCTCGACGAGCTCCGTTTCGACCCGCTCGAGTACGGCATGCCGCCGAACTCGCTGCCGCACGTCGAGAGCATGCAGCTGCTGGCGCTGCACGCGGTCCGTTCCGCCATCCAGGACGCCGGCTACGCCGAGGGCGATCTGGCGCGGGAGACGACCTGTGTGGTGCTGGGCGCCGGCGGCGGGGTGGGGGACCTGGGGCAGAAGTACGCGGTGCGCACGGCGCTGCCCGAGCTGCTCGGCGACGTGCCCGACGACGTGTTGGCCCGGCTGCCCGAGTGGAGCGAGGACTCCTTCCCCGGCATCCTCCTCAACGTCACCGCGGGACGGGTCGCGAACCGGTTCGACCTGGGCGGCCTGAACTGCACCATCGACGCGGCCTGCGCCTCGTCGCTCGCGGCCCTGCACCTGGGTGCGCTGGAGCTGCGGGCCGGAACCAGCGACGTCGCGATCGTGGGCGGGATCGACACCGTCCAGAACGCGTTCGGCTATGTCGCCTTCGCCAAGACCGGGGCGCTGTCCCCGACGGGCCGGTGCCGGCCGTTCGACGAGTCCGCCGACGGCATCGCCATCAGTGAGGGCGTCGCCGTCGTCGTCCTGAAGCGGCTGGCCGATGCCCAGCGCGACGGCGACCGGGTGTACGCCGTGGTGAAGGGTGTCGGCGGATCCAGCGACGGGCGGGCCCGCGGGCTGACGGCTCCGCGTCCGGAGGGCCAGGCGCGGGCGCTGGAGCGGGCCTACGCGACGGCCGGGGTCAGCCCGGCGACGGTCCAGCTCGTCGAGGCCCACGGAACGGGCACCGTGACCGGGGACCGGGTGGAGGTGGAGACCCTCCGGAGCGTCTACGAGACCGCCGGCGCGCAACCGGGATCGTGCGCGATCGGCTCGGTCAAGTCGATGATCGGGCACACCAAGAGCACCGCGGGGCTGGCGGGCCTGGTGAAGGTGGCGAAGGCCCTGCACCACCGCGTGCTGCCGCCCACCATCGGCGTCACTGCGCCCAACGCCGCGCTGCGCGCCCCCGACTGCGCGTTCTACGTCAACACCGAGGCCCGGCCGTGGTTGGCCGGCGACGAGCCGCGCCGGGCCGCAGTCAGCGCCTTCGGGTTCGGCGGCACCAACTTCCACGCGGTCCTCGAGGAGTACGCGGACGGCACGCCCGGCCGCGCCGGCGCGGTGCGGTGGCCCAGCGAGCTGCTGGTCTGGTCGGGGACCCGGGACGCCGTGCGGGCGCGCATCGAGGACCTGCTCGCCGGACTGGACCGCCCGGTCGACCTCACCGCCCTGGCGGCGGCGACCCGCGACGCCGTCGGACCCCGGGACGGCGGGGGGCGGCTGGCCGTGGTGGTGCAGTCGCAGGAGGAGCTGCGGACCGCGCTCGCCGCCGCGCGGGACGTCCTTCCCGGCGAGGAGTTCGCCGGCCCGGGGATCTGGTGGACGGCGGCACCCGCGCCCGGCGACCTCGCGTTCCTGTACCCGGGGCAGGGCTCCCAGCGCCCCGGGATGCTCGGCGAGCTCGCGGTCTACTTCCCCGAGGTGCGGGACGCCTTCGAGCGGGCCGAGCGGGCGCTGGCCGGCGAGCTGCCCGTCCCGCTGCGGAACGTGGTCTTCCCCGCCCCGGCGTTCACCCCCCAGGAGCGCGGTGCGGCGCGCGACGCGCTGCGGGCGACCCGCTACGCCCAGCCGGCCCTCGGTGCGGCCGCGGTCGGCGCGACCGATCTGCTGGCCGCGTTCGGCGTCCGGCCGACGATGGCGGCGGGTCACAGCTACGGGGAGTACCCGGCGCTCTGGGCAGCCGGCGCCCTCGACGAGACGGCGTTGCTCCGGCTCTCCGAGCGGCGGGGGCGCTGCATCGCCGACCACAGCGGTCCGGACGCCGGCTCGATGCTCGCCGTCCTGGCGCCGGCCGACCAGGTCGCGCAGCTGCTGGCGACGGTGGACGAGGTGTGGCCGAGCAACCGCAACGCGCCGCGCCAGACGGTGGTGTCGGGCACCCGGGACGGGCTGGCCCGCGCGGCGGCGGTCCTCGACACACACGGCGTGGAGCACCAGGAGCTCCCGGTGGCGGCGGGCTTCCATTCCCCGCTCGTGGCGCCGGCACGGGAGGCGTTCGCCGCCGTCCTCGCCGAGCTGCCCTTCCGGTCCCCGCAGGTGCCCGTCTTCGCGAACTCGACCGGTCGCGCGTACCCGTCGCGGCCCGACGAGGTCGCGGCGATGCTCGACCAGCACCTGATCAAGCCCGTGCTGTTCGCCGACTCGGTGGAGGCGATGCATGCGGCGGGTGCCCGCACCTATGTCGAGGTCGGTCCCGGTGCGGTCCTGACCGGCCTCGTCGACCAGATCCTGGACGGGCGGCCGCACACGGCGGTACCCGTCGACGGGGGACGGGGCGGCCTCCCGGGACTGCTCGTCGCCCTGGCCAGACTCTGGACGCAGGGAGTGCCCGTCACGTTCGACCGCCTGTCCGAGGACCGGGTGGCCGGCCGCCGGCCGGTCGCCGACGTGCTGGACGCGGCACGCGCGGACGAGCGTCCGTCGACGTGGGTCGTGGACGGGGCGAGCGCGCGGCCGGCATCGGCGGCCCGTCCGGGTGCGCGCGGCGACGTGGGCGCCGGTGCCGGCTCGCCGGCCGTGTCGAACCCGCCGCCGGCGACCGCGGCACCGGCTCCCCGCCCGGTTCCCTCGCCCGTCGCCGCGGCGTCCACTGCCGTCCCGGCGACACCGGATCCGGTGGCCACGGGCGGCGTCCCGGGTGCCACGGAGGTCGTCGTGGCGTTCCAGCACCTCATGGACCGCTTCCTCACGACGAACCGCGACGTGATGCTCGGGTACCTGCAGGGCGCGGCTCCCGCGTCGGCGGAGCCGGCCCCCTGGCCGGGAGCGGCCCCGGCCGAGCCGCCCGCACCGGCGGCACTGCCCGTGCCGGACCCGGTCGAGGCGCCGCCGGCACCGTCCGTGGACGACCACCCGGATCCCGCCGGACCGGTCCCGGCCGACCGGCCGCCGGTCCCCGTCCTCCAGCAGCTGCGGGACCTCCTGGTGGCGCGCACCGGCTATCCGGTCGAGATGCTCGACCCCGACCTGGACCTCGAGGCCGACCTCGGCATCGACTCCATCAAGCGCGTCGAGGTCATCGGCGCCTTCCAGCAGACCCGGTCCGGTGAGGACCAGGAGCGGGTCGCCGCGGCCATTCCCCTCCTCCGCCGGACGCGGACCCTCACGGCGATGACGGAGATCCTGGAGACGGCGCTGGACGGGGGTTCGCCGGCGACGCCCCCTCCGCCGTCCGCCGGGAACGGCCGGCCTCCGCAGCCGGCCGTGCAGCAGGTGCCGCCGGCCGGTCTGCCCCCGGCGGCGGAAGGTCCCCCGTCAGCATCGGCGGAGCCCGTGCCGGCTCCGGGCGCGGTCGCCCCGGATCCGGCCGCAGTCCCCCGCCATGAGCTGGCGGTCACGACGCTCGGGCCCGCGCGCGAGGCAGCGGTGCTGCCCGGCGACGGGGTGTTCGTCGTGACCGACGACCGGCGAGGCGTGGCCCCGGCGGTCGTCGAACGGCTGGAGCAGCGGGGTGCCCGCGCCGTCCTGCTGCAGCTGCCCGCCCTGTCCGGCGCCGACGGCGACCCCGACGTCGGCGCCCTCCTCGACCGGGTCCGGGCCGGCTCGGGTGCCGTGCGTGGCCTGATCCACCTGCAGCCGCTGGAGGGGCGTGGGCCCGGCGGCACCGGGACGACCCCGGAGGACCGGGTGACCGCGGAGGTCACGACCCTCGCCCGGCTGGCCCGCGCGGCCGCCCCGGACCTCGCGGAGGGGCCGGGCGACCGCTGGCTGTTCACCGCGACGGCCGGTGGCGGCGGGTCCGCTCCCGGGTCGTGGGACGGGCCGATGGCCGCTGCCGCGATCTCGGGGCTGATGACGACGGTCGCGACGGAGTGGCCGGCCGCCCATGTGCGCGTCGTCGACCTGACCGACGCCGACGCCGACGACCCGGCCGCGACCGCCGACGTCGTGGTGGGGGAGCTGCTGGACACCGGTCCGTCCGTCGAGGTCTCCCGCGTCGGGGACCGGCGCGCGACGACCCGCCCCCGGCCGGCCCCCCTCGCGGGTGCCGGGGCCGGCCTCGTCCTCGGGAGGGAATCGGTCGTCCTGCTCACCGGGGGCGCCCGCGGCGTCACCGCCGCGCTGGCCCTCGGGCTCGCCCGCGACGCCGACCCGACGCTGGTACTCGTCGGGCGCACGGCGCCACCGGACGCGGAGGAGGACCCCGCGACGGCGGGTGCGGCCGGGGGTGCAGCGCTGCGCAGGGCGCTCGTCGACCTGCTCCGCGCGCACGGGGACGAGCCCTCCCTTGCCGCGGTCGAGCAGCGCGCCGTCGAGGTCGAGCGCCAACGGGAGGTGCGAGGCACGCTGGCGGCGCTGGAGTCGCTCGGGACCCGGGTCGAGTACCACCAGGTCGACGTCCGGGAGCAGGAGGCGGTCCGCCGGCTCATCGACGACATCCATGCGCGGCACGGTCGGCTGGACGCCGTCGTCCACGGCGCGGGCATCGTCGAGGACCGGCTCCTGGTGGACAAGGACCCCCGGTCGATCGAGCGGGTGGTCTCGACGAAGGTCGGCGGTGCACTGCACCTGGTGCGGGCACTGCGCCCGGACTCGCTCGGTCTCCTGGTTCTGCTCACGTCGGTGGCCGGCTGGTTCGGCAACCCGGGCCAGGCGGACTACGCGGCAGCGAACCGGGCGCTCGACGCACTCGCCGCCGGGCTCGACAGCGAGTGGCCGGGGCGCGTGGTGGCGATGAGCTGGGGGCCGTGGGGCGGCGGGTTGGGCATGGTGACCCCCGAGGTCGGCCAGGGGTTCCTCGCCCGCGGCATCGTCCCCGTACCCCTCGAGGCGGGGGTGGCCGCCTTCCTCGCGGAGATCCGGCACGGGGGCACGGGGGACCACCACGTGCTGCTCGGCTCCGGCCCGTGGTGCCCGCCCGGTGCGGACCTGGCCCGGGGTGCTCCGGGAGACCGGTTCGCCATGGACCCCGGCCGACCGGTCGGCGACCTGATCACGGCCGACCCGGCGCTGGTCCTCGGGCGGACCGGATCGTGACCGGCGACCGGGCCGGGGGAGCGGGGACCAGTCCGGTTCCGCCGCCGGCGGTGGCGATCGTGGGGATGGAGTGCATCTTCCCGGGTGCACCGGACCTGGCCACCTACTGGCGGAACATCGTGGACGGCGTGGACGCCGTCGGCGACCCGCCCGAGGACTGGGGCGCCGACCTCTACTACGACCCGTCGTCGTCGGAGAACGACCGCGTCTACACCACGCAGGGGGGCTGGCTCGGCGACCTCGCCCGCTTCGACCCGGTGACCAACGGCGTCATGCCCACGTCCGTGGACGGCGGCGAGCCCGACCAGTTCCTGGCGCTGGAGGTGGCACACCGGGCCCTGCGCGACGCCGGCGGAGCCGAGTGGATCGCCGACCGGTCCCGTGCCGGGGTCATCATCGGCCGCGGCACCTACGTCAACCGCAGCTTCACCAACGTGGTCCAGCACGGGCTGGTCGTCGACCAGACCGTCCGGCTGCTGGCCCAGCTGCACCCCGAGCACACCCCCGAGGAGCTGCAGGCGATCAAGGCCGGGCTCAAGGCCAGCCTGCCGCCGTTCAACGCGGAGATGGCGCCCGGACTCGTCCCCAACGTCATGAGCGGGCGGATCGCCAACCGCCTCGACCTCATGGGGCCCAACTTCACCGTCGACGCCGCCTGCGCGTCGTCGCTGCTGGCGGTCGACCTCGCGATCGAGGAACTCCGGGCCGGCCGGTGCGACGTCATGCTGGCCGGTGGGGTGCACGCCTCGACCCCGGCACCGATCCTGCAGATCTTCTGCCAGCTGGAGGCGCTGTCGCGCACGGGCCGGATCAGCCCGTTCGACGAGCGCGCCGACGGGACGCTGCTCGGCGAGGGCCTGGGCTTCGTCGTCCTCAAGCGGCACGACGACGCCCTGCGCGACGGGGACCGGGTGTACGCGCTGATCCGTTCGGTCGGGGTGGCCAGCGACGGGCGGGCGCAGGGACTGCTCGCGCCCCGGGTCGAGGGCGAGGAGCTGGCGCTCCGCCGGGCGTACGAGGCGGCGGGCGTGGATCCGGCCACGGTGGAGCTCGTCGAGGCGCACGGCACGGGAACCCCGGTCGGTGATGCCGCGGAGGTGGCGGCGCTGACCGCGGTGTTCGGCCCGCGCGGCGCGGCCGGACCCACCATCGCCCTGGGCACCGTGAAGTCGATGATCAGCCACCTCATCCCGGCCTCGGGGATGGCCGGGCTGATCAAGACAGCCCTCGCACTGCACCGCCGCGTGCTGCCGCCCACCCTGCACTGCGAGCGGGTGAACCCGGCGCTGGGGCTGGAGCGCTCCAGCCTGTACCTCAACACCGTGTCCCGCCCCTGGGTGCACGGGGCACGCAGCCCGCGCCGGGCGGGCGTGGACTCCTTCGGTTTCGGCGGGATCAACGCACACGCCGTGCTCGAGGAGGCCGCGGCGGGGGACCCGGACGCCCCGTTCGCTCCTTCGGGCATGCCAGAGGTGATGGTCCTCGATGCCGGCTCGCGCGCCGAGCTGCGGAACCGCTGCTCGGAGCTCGCCACCAGCCTCGACGAGGCGGTACCCCTCGCCGTGACCGCGGCCGAGCTGGCCACCGACCCGGGAGCGGACCCGCCGGAACGGCTGACCGTGGTCGCCTCCTCGGTGGCCGATCTGCGGTCCAAGCTCGCCGGCGCGGCGGACAAGCTGGCCGACGCCGGCCGGCGGCGGCTGTGGAACCGCGGCGGGGTGTACTACGTGCAGGACCCCCTCGGACGCGACGGGCGCCTCGCCCTGGTCTTCCCGGGCGAGGGCTCCCAGTACGTGGGGATGCTCGCGGACGTCGTCATGGCCTTCCCGACCGTGCGTCGCTGGTTCGACCTGCTCGACCGCGCGTTCGAGGACCACCCGCGCGGCTTTCCGCCGAGCCACGCGGTCTACCCCCCGCCGGGGGACCCCGCCGCCGAGGCGCTCATCTGGCGGATGGACGTGGGCCCGGAGTCCATCTTCGCCGCGAGTCAGGGGCTGCTGGCCCTGCTCCGCGAGCTCGGACTGCGCGTCGACGCCGCGGTCGGCCACAGCACGGGGGAGTGGTCCGCCCTGGTGGCGGCCGGGGCGCTCGCCGTCGGCGACGACGAGCGGGTGGTCCGTGACGTGGCGGCGCTCAACCGGCTCTACGAGCGACTGCACGGCGAGGGCACGCTGCCCCGCGCCGTGCTGCTGACCGTCGGCGGCGCTGCCCGCGACCGTGTCGACGAGGCGCTGCGGAGGGCCGAGGGGCGGCTGGCGCTCGCCCTCGACAACTGCCCGAGCCAGGTCGTCCTGTGCGGGGACGAGGATGCGGCCGCGGCCGCGGAGGCGGTGCTGCAGGCCAGCGGCGCCGTCTGCCAACGGTTGCCCTTCGACCGGCCGTACCACACCCCGGCCTTCGACGACTTCGCCCGCCAGGTCCGCCGGCACCTGGACGCGCTCGACGTGCACGCGCCCACGGCGGATCTCTACTCATGCCGCACGGCCGCCCGCTTTCCCCGGGACCCTGCCGCCATTCGGGACCTGGCCGCCGAGCAGTGGGCGCACCCGGTGCGTTTCCGGGAAACGGTGGAGCAGATGTACGGCGACGGCGTCCGGCTGTTCGTCGAGGTCGGTCCCCGCGCCAACCTGACGGCCTTCGTCGACGCCACCCTGCGGGGACGGCCGCACCTGGCGGTGGCCAGCGATGCGCCCGGTGCGGGTCTGGCGCAGTTGACGGCGCTCGTCGCCCAGCTCCTCGCCCACCGCGTCCCCCTGGATCGGTTCCGGCCCCAGGCGCCGGCGGTGGAGCCGCGAGGGCGCCGGCGCGCGGGGTTGCGCCTGGCCACTGGGCTGCAGCCGCTCCGGCTGCCCGCCGACGTGGCCGGGACGGCGGTCCGCGGTTCGCTCGAGGGCGCTGCGACGGCGCCCCCGTCGACGGCACCCGACCGGCCGGCCGGGGCGCCCCTCCGCCCCGTCGTCACCGTCGCCCCGCCCGTCCGTGCGGCGTCCCCCGCCGAACCGCGCAACGCGCGGGACGCGGTGATGCAGGGGCACCTGCGCACCATGGAGCGCTTTCTCGACGTGCAGTCGGACGTGGTGCGGGCGTTCCTGACACGCCAGGGTGCGACGGGCACGCCGCCGGACGCCGCCGGGCTCCTCCAGCCCGTCCAGCCCGTCCCGCCGATGGAGCTCGCGACGGAATCACCGCGGGCCGGTGCGCCGCCGCCCGGCGGGGAGGCCCCGGAGGCGAGTGGAACGGCCGCCCCCACCCCGGGGGGTGCCGGTCGTGCACCGGTGGATCTCACGGCCCTGGTGCGCGGACTGCTCCAGGACCGGACGGGTTATCCCGAGGACCTGCTCGGCGAGGACCTGGACCTGGAGGCCGACCTCGGCATCGACTCCATCAAACGCGTGGAGATCCTCGGTGCCGTCCGGGAGCGGATGGACCTGCCCGCCGGTGCACTCGCCGGGCTCCGGGGCCGTCGGACCATCCGGAGCATCGTGGAGGGGGTGGCCTCGGCCCTCGGCGGAGGCAGCGACCCCCCGGCGCCCCCGGCAGACGAGGTGGCCGGCCTGCCCGCTGTCGCCGACCTGCCCTACGTCGACGAGGTGCTCGAGCACCTGCCCGGGGAGCGGCTCGTCGTCCGCTGTACCTGGGACGTGACCCGCGACCACTGCCTGCTCGACCACACCATCGAGCGGGACCGGCTGTCGCGGCGCGACCCCTCGTTGACCGGACTGCCCGTGGTGGCGCTGACCCTGAACCTGGAACTGCTCGCGGAGGTCGCGCGGGCCTTCGCCGGACGAGGGCGGGTCACGGCGATCACCGATGTCTCGGCCCACCGGTGGACGACGCTGCACGAGGGCCGTCGCGCGTTGTGGGTGACGGCGGGGCCTGCCACGGCCGACCAAGCGGTGCTCGTGAGCGCGCACGATGACTCCGGGCAGGCCGCGGGCCCGCGCTCCACGGGGCCGTTGCTGACCGCGACCGTCCACCTGCGGGATGCCTATCCCGACGCGCCGCCACCGGACGTCCGGGAGTCGGGCGACGGGGAGCCGGGCGACGGCGAAAACCGCCACCAGCGGGCGCTCTACGGCCCCGACGGGCTCTTCCACGGCCCCTGTTTCCAGGTGGTCCGGTCCCTGGACCGGATGTCGGCCGACGGTGCGGTCGCGACGTTGGTGAGCCGTGGGCCGGAGGAGATGGTCGGGGGCCGCGGCGGGGCGCTCGCCATCGATCCCGCCCTGCTCGACGGGCCGGGGCAGGTGCTGGCCCACTGGCTGGCCGGGCAGCAGGACACCGGCCTGGACGTCTTTCCGGTCCGGCTGGCCTCGTTGCAGCTGTTCGCGGCTCCCGCACCCGCGGGTCGCGTCCACCGGTGCCTGGTCCGGGTGCGCGAGGTCAGCCCGGACCGGCTCTGCTGCGACGTCGACGTCGTGGACGAGGAGGCCCGGCTCGTCGCCCGCTTCACCGGCTGGGAGGACGTGCGGGTCACGGTGCCGGAGCCGTTGCGGTCCTTCCTCGCGCGCCCCGGCGAGGCGTACCTGGCCGAGATCTGGACCCCGCCGGCCGGCGCGGACTGGCCCGGGCGGGGGCGCCGGCTCGATGGTCTGCCGAGCGAGGTCCTCGAGTACGGGGGGCTGTGGCTCGGCGTGCTGGCGCACTGCGTCCTGGCGGGGGAGGAGCGGACGGAGTGGGGCCGGCTGGCCGGTGCCCCGGCCCGGCGCCGGGCCGAGTGGCTCGCCGGCCGCATCGCGGCGAAGGAAGCCGTCCGCGATCTGCTGCTGGCGGCGGGCGAACGGGACTGGGCCGACTGCGACATCCGGATCGGCGCACGACCGGACGGGGGTCCGGTCGTGACCACACCCTGGTCCCCAGGGGGCGCACCCCCGTCGATCTCGATCGCGCACAGCGACGGCGTGGCCGTCGCCGTCGCGGTCCCGGCAGACGCCGGTGGGGTGGGGGTCGACGTGCAACCCGTCCGCCCGCTGTCCGACGAGACCGAGCGGCTGGCCTTCAGCGAGGCGGAGCGGGGTGCGTTGGCGGCGCTCGACGACGGCATGCGGCCGGTCCGGGCCACCCAGCTGTGGTGCGCGAAGGAGGCCGCGGCGAAGGCCGTCGGCTGCGGCCTGCCGCTGCCGCCGTCCGACGTCCGGGTCCTCGCCGAACCTGCCGCTGACCACCGCCTGCGGGCGACCGTCCCGCTCGCCGGGCTGCTGCCCGGTGCCGCGGTCGACACGCGGGCGGCGCGCGTCACCGCCGTCGAGGAGGACGGCGTCGTCTACGCGCTGTGCACCTACGGGAACGAGACGTCCGACACGGACCCACCGGGAGCGGGATGATGACAGCGAAGGACAGCGGCGGCGTACTGCCGTTCGTCACCGAGATCCTCGACGAGCTGACCGAGGACCTCGACGTCGGGGGCGTCGGCCCGGAGGACCTCCTGGCCGACCTCGGGCTGGAGTCGATCAGCCTGGTCTACCTCATCGCCGAGGTACAGCAGGAGTTCGGTCTCGGCGATCGGCTGCTGGACTCCCTGCGATGGCATCCGCCGACCGACGTCCGGGCGCTGACGGTGGGGCAATTCGCGGAGCGGACCGAACAGGTGATCGCCGCACCCGCTGCGGGCGTACCGGGGAGGGCTGCCTCATGAGCCCCACGGAGTCGCGCGTGGTGCTGTTCGGCCTCGACGGCGCCGGATTCCCCATCCTGGACCCGATGCTGCGCGACGGCACGATGCCGAACCTCGCCGCGGTCCTCGACGCCGGGGTCGCCGCTCCGCTGCGCTCGACGGAGCATCCGCTCAGCCCGCCAGCCTGGGCCTCGATCATGACCGGTCGTCCGCCGGGTGAGCACGGGATCTTCGACTTCGTCCGGCTGGACCACTCCGGGGGCACGCCGGCCTACACGCTCATCTCCTCGGCCGACCTGCGGGTGTCTACGGTGTTCGACATCGCCTCCCGGCACGGCCGACGGGTCACGGCGCTGAACTTCCCGTGCATGTTCCCTCCGCCGGCCCTCAACGGGTCGGTGGTCCCGGGGTACGTGCCCTGGTCCTATCTGGGTCGGGCCTGCCATCCCCGTGGCCTCTTCCGGACGCTGAAGGAGCAGGCGCGCATCGAGCCACGGAAGCTGGCCGTCGACTGGGAACTGGAGCGCACCGCGATCCAGGGACTGCCTGCCGACCAGCTGAGCCGCTGGGTACGGCTGCACGTGGAGCGCGAGGAGCAGTGGGGCCGGATCCTGCTGCACCTCATGCGCAGCGAGCCGAGCGACCTCACCGCGGTCGTGCTGGACGGCGTCGACCGCATCCAGCACCTGTGCCTGCACCTGCTCGTCGCCGAGCCCGAGGACCTCACGCCGGAGGAACGCGATGTCCGTTCCGCCTGCCGTGACTACTTCCGCGTGGCTGACGGCCTGCTGGGGGAGGTCCTGGCAGCGGCCGGCCCGGATGCGGACCTGCTCGTGGTGTCCGACCACGGTGCCCAGCTCGCGGGGGACCGGATCTTCTACGCCAACACGTGGCTGGCCCAGCACGGCCTGCTGACCTGGCATGACGACGTGGCCGTCGACGACGCGAGCCGGGTCGCCATGAACGGCAACACCGAGTCCACACAGCTCTTCGACTGGGATCACACGAGCGCCGCGGCGTTGACCTCCAGCAGCAACGCGATCGTGGTCCACCGAGCGACGCACCGCGGCCTGCCGGGCGTTCCGCCCGAGGAGTACGAGGCCTTCTGCCGGCGGCTGCGCGACGACCTCCTCACGGCCCGGGATCCCGCGACCGGCGAGCGCATCGTGGCGCGCGTCCTGTTGCGGGACGAGGCCTTCCCGGGTCCCGCGGCGGACGGCGCACCCGACCTGACGCTCGAGTTGCGCAGCCCCGGTTTCCTCTCGGTCCTGCGTGGGCCCGACGTCATGGCCGCGCGGGTCAGGCCCTACGGCACCCACCACCGGGACGGTGTCTTCATCGCGTACGGGCCGGGCATCGCGCCCGGAACCGTGCTCCGGCCGCTGTCCGTCGTCGACGTCGCGGCGACCGTCCTCCATCTCCTGGGCCTGCCGATCCCGGCCGGGGTGGCCGGCGAGCCTGCGGTGGACGGGATGCGTCCGGCGGTGCGGGCCCCACGGCCGGACGAGGAGCAAAGAGCCGACGTGTTCACCGCGGTGGGGGTTCCGCCCAAGGGGCTGGACGCCGCGGGGGAGGCGGAGATCGTGTCGCGGCTCCGCTCCCTGGGCTACCTGGAGTGAGCGGCGGTGGGGGCACTGAGCGGGTGCCCCCCCGCGGCGGCGACATACCCCGGTGATGCTCCGCCGGTGCCATGAGTGGGGAGGGCAGGCATGAGGACCGAACCACCCGCCGCCACCCCCGAGCCGGTGTTCGTCCTGGGACCGGGCCGGTCGTTCACATCCGTCGTCTCGACCTGTCTGGGCCAGCACCCCCAGCTCTACGGGCTGCCGGAGACCAACCTCTTCCTGTCGAACACGATGTGGGACTGGTGGCAGCGGCAGGGGGCGGGACGGGCACCCGACGCCCACGGACTGCTCCGCACCGTGGCCGAGGTTGTGTACGGCGAGCAGTCCGCGCGCACCGTCATGCTCGCTCGGCTGTGGATCCGTCGCCGACTGGCACAGACGCCATCGGAGGTCCTGCGAGAGATCGCGGGGTCGGTGCATCCACGGCGTCTCGTGGAGAAGAGCCCGAGGACATCGGCTCACCCACGGCGTCTCGAAGCCCTCGATCTGGCCTTTCCCCGCGCGTCCTTCATCCACGTGGTGCGCTCGCCGATCGAGCAGACCCGGTCGATCGTGGCTTTCGCGGCCGAGGTGGGCGTGCCCCGGGAGAGCCTCGCCGGGTGGCTGGCAGCGGGAGGCGACCCCTACGCGCGGTGGTATCAGTTCAACTCGAACATCCTCTCCTTCCTGGAGACGGTGCCTGAGCAGCGGTGGGTGCGGGTACGGGGAGAGGACATCCTCCGGAACCCGGCACGCAGCCTCGCCGCCCTCGCCGACCGGCTGTGTCTTCGTGCCGACGCGGAGGCGGTCGAGGAGATGCTGCACCCGGAGCGGTCCCCGTTCGCCCGGTTCGGCCCGCCCGGGGCAGAAATGGGCAACGACCCGCACTTCCTGCATGACCCGCGGCTGCGGACCGCGCCGGGCGCGCCGGCGGATCGGTCGGGAGATTTCACGATCGGGCCGCCGCCGGAGGAGGTCAGCCGGCTCGCGGTCGAGCTCGGCTACCCGGTTGCATGGATGAGCGATGCGGTGCAGATCCCGCTGCCGCCGGTACTCGGACGCCCGGGGCTGGAGCGTTCCGGGCGCTCCGCGGGAGTGTCGGGACCTACTGGTGACGGCCTGGTGATGGACGCCCTGCGAGGGTGAGCGCCGCACTCTGGACGTCGGCTCGCGATATCGACGCCTTCATGGGGGAGGACCGGCGGTGGCTGTCCATTCGGTCACGATCCTGACGGATTCGTCCGAGCGGGTGACCTCGCTGCGCCGCATGCGGCTCGACCTCCACGAGCGTGCGGTTCGCCGGCGGCCGGACAGCCTGGAGTACGCCCTGCCCGGGGTGCTCGCCGACCAGCAGATCGCGCGGTCGCGTTCGGCCGGCTGTCGGGTGGTCGTCCACGCGGGCGCGGAGCAGTGGGCCGTCGATCGTTGGGCCGAGGTCGCTCCGGAGACGAACCGATTCGCCGGCGGTGATCGGGAGTCCCGGGCGGAGCGTCGTGAACAGACGGGGCGCCGGTCGTCCCCAGTGCCGACAGGAGTGCGAGATGACAACACCACCTTCGGGTCCCCAGGGTTTTCTCCAGCCGGGGCGCGGTCAGCGGTCTGGATGTGCGGGCTGTGCCCAAGCGGAGGAGGAGACGGATCTCAGGTTCGCGGTCACCAACCTGTCGCGGAAGTACACGGAGTTCGCCGAGGTGGTGGGCCGGTACATGTCCGAGGCAGGCATGGAACGGGTCGCCCGCAATGCCCACGCGGTCTCCCTCGCCGAGCGACTGGCCCGCATCGTCGGCGGGGTGGAGACCCCGGTGGGGAAGTACCCGGACTGCGCCCTGATCGGGCAGCGGAACCGGAACGGAACGCTGGACTGGTTCTGCACCGGCGTCCTGGTGCACCCACGCGTGGTCCTGACGGCCGGGCACTGCCAGGATCCGCAGTCCCCGATCAACGTCGTGGCCCTGAAAGCCGTGGACCTGCAGCACCTCCAGGATGCCGAGCTCATCGGGGTCCGGCGGGTCAGGGTCAACCCGAACTACCGCCCACGGGTCGCCGGCAATGACATCACCGTGCTCATCCTGCGCGGCGCTGCGACGGTCGACCCGATCCCGATCGTCCAGCCGGAGGACTTCGCCGCGGTCCACCGGACCTTGCTGGTCGGATTCGGCAACAACGACCCCAAGAGCACCAAGGGCTTCGGCAGACAGCGTGAGGTCACCGTTGACATCACCAACGTCCGGCTCAGCGCCGGCGACGACCTGGACGATGCCGAGCAGTCGCTCGGGTTCGAGTCCGATCTGGAGTTCACCGCCGGCGGACACGGTTTCGACTCCTGCAACGGGGACAGTGGCGGGCCCGCGTACCTCGAGGTCGATGGGGTGCGCAAGGTCGCCGGACTGACCTCCCGGGGCACCGAGGGCTTCGCCCACCCCTGCGGCGACGGCGGCATCTACACCCGGCTCGACGCCCAGCGGCCGTTCATCAACCGGGTGCTGCAGGACGCTGGTGTCCACGACGAACTGTGACGCCTTCTCCTCCGCCGGCCTGGGCGCCGACGCGGTCAACCGGCTCGGCTTCCGGCTGCTCGACGAACTACGGGCCGAGCCGTCCCGGAACGTGCTGTTGTCACCGTGCTCGCTCGCCTTCTGCCTCGCCATCGCGGTCAACGGCGCCACCGGCCGGACCAGAGCGGAGCTGGCCGGAGCGCTGGACGCGGAGGCGCTCACCGACGAGGAGGTGAACCGCCGCTTCCGGGACCTGCGCGTGCTGGTGGAGGAGCCTGGCGGGGGGCTCGACGTGGACCTGGCCAACGCGGTCTGGGGTCCTCCGGGGGCGGCCTTCGACGCGGACTTCGTACGCCGGGTACAGGAGTTCTACGCCGCCGAGGCCCGCATCCTGGACCAGGCCGGCTCCGCCTCGGCCGACACCGTCAACCGCTGGGTGAGCGACCGGACGAAAGGCCGGATCACCACGTTGGTCGGCGCCGGCGACCTGGCCGGCGGCCTGGGCTGCGTCCTCACCAATGCCGTGTACTTCAAGGGACCATGGGCTGCGCCGTTCGATCCAGGAAGCACCCGGCCAGGGCCGTTCACGCTGCCCGACGGTCGACGCACGATCATCGACATGATGACCCTGTCGGGTCGCCACTCCTACCTGGCAACCGACGACTTCCAGGCCGTCGCCCTGGACTACGCGGACGGGAACGTGAGCGCGTACGTCGTGCTGCCGGACCCGGGCGTCACGCTGGACCTCTCCCGGTGGGATGAGTGGCTGCCGAACTTCCAGAGCGCCCAGGTGGCGCTGACGCTGCCCCGGTTCTCCGTGGCCAGCGAGCTCGACCTGGTGCAGCCGCTGTCCGGGCTGGGGATCCGCGCCGCCTTCGGGCCGGGAGCGGATTTCAGCCGTATGGGGGTGACCGGCGCGGTGATCTCCGCGTTACGGCATGCCGCGCGCCTCGACGTGAGCGAGGAGGGCACCGAGGCGGCCGCGAGCACCGCTGTCGTGATGACCCGGAGCCTGCCGAGGGTCGCATCGATGGTCGTGGACCGCCCCTTCTTCCTTGCCGTCGTGGACCGGCGCAGTGGCCTGCTGCTGTTCCTCGGACGGATCTCCGAACCCGAGCCCGTGCCCGGGGGGACTGCCGGTGGCGTGGCCGGATGAGCACCGGACCCGCGATCCCCCTGCCGCCGCGGTCACGTGAGCGTGACGCAACGCGAGGAGCCTCCGCAGGTGCTGGCTCGTCGGCGACACGATCGGCGCCACCCCGTGGCCGCACCAGGAAGGGGTCGCAGGCATGAGGACCTATCCATGGCAGCGGCAGGAGGCGGGACGCGCAGCCCCTGACGTCGGACCTCAGGAGTCCCCCCCGGTTGCGCCGCACCATGCCTCGTAGCGTGCGGGGCGTGGAGGCGTTCCCTGTCTTCCAGGTCGCCGAGCGGGGGCTCCCGATGGCGCATGGTGACGTGCGGATGTCCGACAACATCCACCTGCCCGCGCCCTCCGTGGCCCCGTCCTTGCGCTGGCACGATGCGGGCCCCAGCGGCTCTGGAGGTGGTATCGGGGCCACGTCGAACGGGAAGATCATCGCGTGCACCTATCTCGGTGCTCGCGGCGACAATCTGGTGGTCTACGGCGCACGTGGCGAGCGTCTCTGGACATCCGGGGACCTTCTCGATGCCGCATCCCCCGCTTCGGTCCCACTTCTCGACGAGGAGGGCGGCGTCATCGCGGCAGACGACAGGTCCGTCGTCCGCTTCGGTCCGGGAGGTGATGTCCGCTGGAACACGTCCACCCCCGGCGGCGTGTGCATCAGTCCCGTCATCACCGACTCGGGGATCGTCGTCCTGGCCACCCTGGGTGGCCCTGTCTCTGCCTTCGACAGCCGAGACGGCCAACTCGTCGGATCCCTCCGTCTCCCCGCGGATTCAGACGGGGGCCGGTTCTTCGACACCGTCAACACTCCCTGCGTGCGGGGCAACCGCATCTACATCTCCGCTCAGCTGACCGACGGGAGGGAGGAGTCACCCGCCCACGTGGGAGAACTGATCGCCGTGGACGTCGATCCGAGCGGGAGCGAGCCGCTGACGGTGGCCTGGCGCTTCCCGTTCGGCTCACCCAGCGGCGGGAGCCCGCTCCGGATCGGGGACACCATCTACTTCGACGGGAACAGGGACCATCCGGGGCAGGTGCCGATCCAGCCGGAGCTGTTCGCGGTGAAGGACGATGGGACCGGTCCCGAGTTGCTGTGGAAGCACCCGATGAGGAATCTCGTCGTCGCGTCGGCTGCGGAGGATCCCCGGGGCGGGCTGTGGACCTATGCCGCAGGCGACAGTCATCTGTTGCGCTTGGATCCGGACACGGGAGAAGAACTGCAGGACATCGACCTGGACCCGCTCGTCGACGAGCCGGGTGTCCACGTGCCCGCCTCGTGCATGAGCATCGCCGAAACGGCGGAACGGCCCGTCATGTTGGTTGCGGCGACCGCCCCGCTGACTGAAGGCTCCAGCTGGGTGACGGCCATCGACCTGATGGACATGACGCTGGTCTGGAAGTGGAAGATCGCAGACTCCCTGGCCGTGGACTGGACCAGCGGCCAGTTTCCCGTCGTCCTGGATGAGGCGGAAAGGCCGTGCGTGGTCTTCACCACGCACCAGAGTGGCGCGTACGTGGTGGGCGCCCCATAGCAGGTGGTTGGCTGCCTGCCGGCGCGGTTCACGTGACCGGGTCGGCGCACCGTCGGCCGGGGTGTCGCGGCCCACCTGCGTGCGTGCTGGGCCGGAGTCCGCCGTGCAGCTGGTGGTCGACCATGTGTTCGTCCTCGCCTTCGTGGCCCGGCGCCGCGGGCTGTTGCTGTTCCTGGGGCGGATCGCCGACCCCGACCTCGCGCCCGCCCGGTGCCGCGCCCGTCACGTGTTCGTGACGTCGGCCGAGGAACTTGTTGCCGACGACCAGGAAGGGACGACGCATGGTGTCTGAGAGTGTCGGCACACCTCGTCGGGCGGCTCCGGGAGCTGTTCTCGGCACGACCGTGACCTCATTGCTGCAGTCAGCTCCCGGCCGCGACGTCACGACGCCGTGGTGGCGTGCGCCGGACAGCAGCCGGGAGTGAGCGATGCCCAAGGTGCTCGCGCGTGGCGTGCGGACCCACTACCAGCAACTCGGCTCCGGTTCGGACCTCGTCCTGCTGCACGGCCTGGGCGCGAACCTGGCCTTCTGGTACCTGGGCGTGGCCCCGCTGCTAGCGACCGACCACCGCGTCACGGCCTACGACCTGCGGGGGCACGGCCTCAGCGGACGGACCCCGCGCGGCTACACCACCGGTGAACTGGCGGCTGACCTCATGGCGATCATGGACAGGTTGGACATCGAGCATGCCGCAGTCATCGGCCACAGCTACGGTGCCGCGATCGCGCTGCATGCCGCAGTACTGCACCCCGGCCGGATAGATCGGGTGGTCGCCGCGGATGCCTACCTGCCGTGCTTCGAGCCCCGGATCGACGCCTGGCGCGACGCCCGGGCGCGGTGGACCAGGCGCAACCTGAGGCGCCGGGGCCTGCACGTTCCGCCGAACCTGCCGAAGGTCGCCTACGGGATGCTCGATGAGCTCGGCCGGGCACCCGGCAGGTCCGTCGACGACGGTGTCGGAGCTCTGGCCTGGACCTCGCTCGAGCGCAGTGCGGACCGCTGGCAACGCCTTCGCAACGAGACGCGCATCGTTCCCGAGCTCTACGACGCGTCCCTGTCGGCGAAGCTGCTACGCCGGACCCAGGCCTCGGTGCTCGCCACCTACGGCACCCGCTCCACCCTCTCCTCGGCCAGCGTGCGCGGGCTGCGCTCCTCACTGCCCGCCCTCGATGTCGTCGCGATGCCCGACGCCGGCCACCTGCATCCGCTGGTGCAGCCGAAGCAGTTCGTGGACAAGGTCCAGCCGTTCCTGGGTCCGATCCAGACCACGGAGGTCACGAGATGAGAAGCCAGGACGGCGTCCGTCCGGGACGTCCTTCCCCTGCCGGCCCGGGCCCCACTGGTACGGGCCTCTCCGAACCGGACTTCCGGCCCCTCGCGGTCAACGGCTTCGGGGATCCGGCCAACTCCTACGTCCACTGCATGTCGACGTTCCGCGGCTCCGCGTACGCCGGTACCTCCCGGAACTCCATGGCGTTGCTCAAGCTCTTCCCACCCCCCGAGCCGGCCCTGATGGACCCGTGGCCGGTCAGCGTGCCGGGCTCGGTGGAGGACCTCGACATGCACGGCCAGATCTGGCGGTTACGGCCGGACTCGGACGACTGGGAGCGGGCCTACACCTCGCCCGACATCCCCGGGAAGCAGGGCAGGGACGTCCCGCGCGATCTCGGGTACCGCGGCATGACGGTCTTCCAGGGGGAGTCCGACGACGAGCCGGCGCTCTATGTCGGTGCGATCTCGACCGTGCTGCGCGGCGCAGCCGCGCGTCTGCTCCGCAGCTCCGATGGCGAGCACTTCGAGGCCGTGGGCGAGCCGGGGCTCGGTAACCCCAACGTGAGCACGCTGCGCGCGATGACTGGGTTCGACGGACACCTGTACGTTCCGCCGGCAGGCGAGGGCACCACGTTCAACAGCAACCGAGCCTCGCTGATCATGCGGTCGGCGGATCCGGTGCACGGCTCATGGCTTCCGGCATGCGAGCCGGGTTTCGCGGACGAGGAGAACACCGGCATCTTCGAGATGGAGGTGTTCGCCGACCACCTCTACGCGGGGACCTTCAACGCACGCAACGGCTATCAGGTGTGGAAGACCCCTGCCACCGGAGGGGGGCCCTGCCGTTGGACCAAGGTCCTGGAGCAGGGGGCGTTCCGAGGCCCACGCAGCGAGATCGCGATGAGCATGGCCGCGTTCGGCGACGCTCTGTACATCGGCAGCGCCATCCAGAACGGGGGATACGACCGCGTCAACAAGGTCGGACCGGCTGCTCCGGAGCTGGTCCGCCTCTACGCCGATGACAGCTGGGACCTCGTCGTCGGCGAGCCGAGGCAGACACCCCACGGCTGGAAGGAACCCCTGTCCGGAATCGGCCCCGGCTTCGACAACGAACTCGCCGGCTACTTCTGGCGCATGGCCGTGCACAAGGGCTGGCTCTACCTGTCCACGTTCGACGGGAGCGCCCTCCTCCCCCTGGCCGGAAAGCCCTCCCGGACCGTGCGACGCCTCCTCGAGTTCCACGGCGCGGAGCAGCTCTTGCGGATGTCGGGCGGGTTCGAGCTGTGGCGCAGCAGCAACGGTGTCGACTGGATCCCGGTGACCACCACCGGCTTCGACAACGCGTACAACTACGGAGCCCGAACGCTCCTCCCGACCTCCCGCGGCCTGTTCGTGGGGACGGCGAACCCGTTCGCGCCCGACACACCGGCGCGACTGGCGAACGGGTGGCAGTACGTGCCGAATCCGCGAGGGGGCGCCGAGGTCTGGCTGGGGGCACCGGCTTCGCACGAGCGACGGCAGCCGCGACGGCGGCGGAGTGGCGCCAGGGTGCTGCTGACCGGGGCAACCGGGTTCATCGGGTCCCGGGTGCTCGAGGTGCTGCTCGGCCAGGGGGATCCTGTCCGCATCCTCGCCCTCCCCGGAACGGTCGACGGCCTACCGGCGGGGTCCGGCATCGACGTGATCATCGGCTCTCTCGAGGACGAGCACGCGCTGCGCCGAGCTGTGCAGGGTGTCGACACGGTCCTGCACCTCGCCGGCCTGCTCCCCGGAGCCGACCCGCTCGACTTGCACAGGGTGAACGTCCAGGGCACCGCGTCCCTCGTGGCCGCATGCGCGCAGGCCGGCTGCCGGCGCTTCGTCCTGATGAGCTCGACCGCGGTCTACGCCCGCGTCCTGGAGCGCTCCGCCTGGCCCTTGGAGGAGCAGAGCCCCCTGGGCCCCCGAGCGTCGGGCCCGACCCGCCCCTACGGCTGGTCCAAGGTCGTCGCGGAGCGCATGGTGCGCCGCGCTGCCTCTGCCGGCGGCTTCGAGCACGTCATCATCCGCCCGGCGACGTGTTACGGGCCGGGGAATGACGACTCCGATGCGCTGGTGCGCTCGGCGCTGGCCGGGCCGGTCGATGTGGCGAGCCGGCAGGTGCTGCAGTACCTCCAGGTCGACGACGCCGCCCGCATGGTCGTCCACCTGGCGAGGGCGGCCGCGGACGGGGACATCGTCCACATCGCTGGACCGGAGGCGCTGAGCTGGCCGGTCGTCCAGTCGGTCGTGCGTCGTGCCATCGGGGTCCCCGCACCGTCCGGCGGCCTGGCGCTGGAGAGGTACTCGCGCCCCTACGACCTGTCCCGCGCCCGAGCCCTCGGCGCGCTGCCCCGAACGAGCCTGCGCGAGGGGCTCGCCGACCTGGTCCGGGTGCTCCGTGAGGCTGACGCGCCGCCCCTCGGCAGGCGCTCCGGGGTGGAGCCAGCACCCTGGGCCGTAGCCGGCGACGGCGGCACCAGGGGGGACAGGTTCCTGGCGCCCCGGTATCCGTGGCAGCCCGCGGTGGCGGACGCAGAGCGGGGTGCGCTGTGAAGGTCGTCCTCGTCGAACGTGGGGGTGGCCTCGAGCGGGAGGTCCGGGCGGCTCTGCGCGAGCACGGGAGCCATGTCCTCGAATCCCTCCCCGACGCCGATGCCGATGGTGCGCGGATGGCGGGCGAGGCCGATGCCGTGATCGATCTAGCGGAGCCGGAGGCCACGTCGGCCCGCACCGACGCGTCGAGAGCGAGGACCGCGCAGCAGCTCCTGCGGGACGCCAGCGGACGGGCGGGGCGGTATGTCTTCGTGAGCAGCGTCCTGGTCTACGCGCCCGTGCCCTCGCCGGACAGCTGGCCCATTCAGGAGCACTATCCGCGCGAGGCGCACGGGGACCCGTCCAGCCACGCCTACGGGCAGGACTGCATCGACGCCGAGGACATCATCATCCGGGAATGGGCTCCTCGCGGGCTCAGGTACGCGATCCTGCGGCCGGCCGTGCTCTGCGGGTCCGCAACCGCCAACGTGTCCTCGGGGCTGCTGGAGGAGGCTCGGCGACGGCCGTGGGCGGCCGCGCGCAAGTACGCCGCTGCCGGGGTCATGCAATGGGTGGATGTGCGTGATGCCGCCCGCGCGGTGGTTCTTGCCGCGACCGAGCCCACGGTCGACAAGGACATCCTCACGATCGCGGGCCTGGACGGGTTCACCGGCCCGGACGTCGTCGATGCGTTGTGGCAGGGGCCCGGACTGCTCGATGACGCCCGGCCGCTGAAGTTCGACACCGCGAAAGCAGGTGTGGTACTCGGCTGGCGACCCGAGCACAGGATCAGTGAGTCCCTGGCGACGACCGGGTCGATGGGCTTCGACCGGCCAGCCGCACCCTCGTACCGCCCACAGGCGCCCTGGCAGCCCGACTGGGGCGGCGCGCGACGGGCACACCGCCCGCCCGGCATGAGCGAGGTGTGGTGACGGTGGCGGCCGTCGTGGCGGGGCCCCCGAGGCGGGATCCGCGGCTCAGCTATGACCAGCACTCCGTCGAGTTCGCCGACTCGGACTTCTGCCATGACGGCTCCTGGCATCCGGACACGGCGAGCCACGCCGAGGCCTGCGAGAACCTCCTGGCGCGCCTGGTCGACCGCATCACCGAGCCGCCGGCGCAGGTGCTCGACGTCGCCTGCCGGAAGGGGGCGACCACAGGGAGGCCTGCCGAGAGATTCCCCGACAGCGGCGACGTCGGGGTGATCAGATCCGAGGCGCAGGTGCAGGTGGCCAGGAGCCGGCACTACCTGTTCGTGGCCGCGCGGCGTCCGGTGTGGGGCGGTGGAGCGGTCCGCCGACGGGAGCCCGACTCGCGCGGGCCGGTGCGGTCACCGTGAGCGGCCGGAACGTCCTCCCCGGCACGGTCGCGGTGGTCACGGGCGGAGGACGCGGTATCGGCGCCGGGATCGCGCGCGCCCTGGCCTCAGCAGGTGCCACAGTGGTCGTGACAACCAGAACGGCATCCGAGCTGAACAGGACGGCGGACGCCGTGCGTGCCACCGGCGGGGTGGCCCTTCCCGTCGTCGCGGACCTCACCGATCCCGACTCCGTCGACGCCATGGTCGCTGCAACGCTGGATGAGTTCGGAGCAATCGACGTCCTCGTCAACGCGGCGGGCCGGATGTCCCCGATCGGGGTGCCGCTGTGGGATTGAGACCCGCATGACTGGACTCTCACGCTGCGGACCGATGTCGAGCTGGTGTTCCTCACCCGTCGCGCGGTGGTGCCCGTGATGCTCCAGCAGGGGCAGGGAAAGATCTTCAACCTGACATCCCCCGCGTCGTCGACCCCTGTTCCGGAGGCAAGCGCCTACTGCGCCAGCAGGGCTGCGACTGAACACCTCTCCGCGGTACTCGCCGCTGAGCTGGCCGGTACGGGGGTCACGTCCAACTCGATCAACATCGGGGCGACGGACACGCCGGTCTTCCGGGAGGTGATCGCCACCCTGTATCCCCACCTGCCTCACGACTGGGTCGACCGCTGGGGCCGTGACCCAGTGGAGGCGGCGGCCATGGTCGTGTACCTGTGCACTCGGGCCGGTGACGGCGTGAACGGTCAATCTCTCCAGTGGTCCGACGGCTGGATACGCCGCGGGGTCCAGCTGCTTTCCCGTGACGGCGCCGGGCGCAGCAGATGACGCCGGGGAGGGATCATGACGCGGAAGCCGGTCGCCGTGGTGTCCCCGTGATGCCGAGTGCCCCGTCCCGGAGGCGCGTGCTGGACGAACACGTGGCGCTGGTGATCGGCGGCGGCCGCGGCATCGGCGCAGCGACGTCAGTTCTGCTGGGACGACTCGGTGCGTCGGTCGCGATCGCGGCTCGCACTGGGAGTGAGGTGTCCCGGGTCAGTGAACTGGTGAGGGCCGAGGGCGGGACAGCGATGCCCTGGACGGTGGACGTCCGCCGTCCGGAACAGGTGCAGCAGATGGCCGACCAGGTCCTCCGGAAGTTCGGAAGGCTGGACCACGTCGTCCACTGCCCCGGGTACCTTCCCGACCCCGACTTCGTCTGGGACGTGGACCCGCATCAGCTCCGGGCGGCCCTCGATGTCAACGTCCTGGGACCAGTGCTCGTCGCACGACACGTCGTGCCGATCATGCTCGAGCAGGGCGCGGGCAACCTGGTGTTCGTCAGCTCCGCGCTCTCGAGCCGGGCGGTTCCCGGTCTCGGCGCGTACGCGGCCTCGCGCGCTGCTGAAAACGTACTTGTGCGCACGCTGGCCGCCGAAGTGCGCGGAAGCGGCGTGAGAGTCGACGTGTTCATTCCTCCCGCGACGGACACGGACGCGCTGCGGCAGTTCCGGGCCGCCCTGGCGGGCCGGGGTGCCCCGGTCTCCGCCATGGCGGCGAAGGACCCCGACGACGTCGCCGAAGCCATCGTGCGGCTGTGCCTGCCGGGATCGTGGCGTCGTGCTGACGGCGCCGGCTCCCGGGCTGGGTACGGGCCGTCGTTCCCGGGGAACCAGCGGCCCGTGCGGCGGCACCCATGGTGACCGCCGCAGCGACGTCCCGGATTTCCTGGACAGGGATGGTCGCCGGTCACCGATGGGCCACGGCACCGCGACCACGGCTCCTGCCACGAACTCCCGCCACTGCGGCCGGTCGGCAGCACCGCAGCGAGTAACGTGCGTCACATGGCTGAGGGGGTCGGGGGAGCGGTCGGTCACCTCCGGCAGGGCAGCATCCTCGGCACGCGGGTCCTGCGGGTCGAGGACCCCGCGTTCCTCACTCGGGGCGGCGTCTACACCGCGGACATCGTGGACGACCGGCTGGCCGGCGCGGTCCGCGTGACGTTCGTACGGTCGCCGGTGGCGCATGCGCGCATCCTCTCCGTCGACACCGCTGCGGCCAGTGCCGCAGCCGGAGTCGTCGCCGTGCTCACCGCCGACGACCTCGGAGCGGTCCCCGAACAGCGCCCCGCCATGCCGATGTACCCCGCCGCGATGGTGCAGCCGCTGCTGGCCAGCGACGTGGTGCGATTCGTCGGCGAGCCTGTCGCCGTGGTTCTGACCGACGACAGCTACAGCGGTGAGGACGCCGCGGAGCTCGTCGCTGTCGACTACGAGGCCCTGCCCGTCGTCCTCGACCCGAGGGCGGCGGTTGCGGACGAGGTCCTGCTGTTCCCGGAGGCCGGCACCAACGTGGTCCTCCGGAAGGACGACGTCGCTCCCGACGCCTTCTTCGCCGACTGCGAGGTGGTCGTGACCCGGGAGATCGTGAACCAGCGGGTCGCCCCCGCACCACTGGAAGTGCGCAGCGCCGCGGCGGCGTGGGGCAGCGACCGTCGGCTGACCCTGTGGATGGGCAACCAGGGGGCGCAGGGCACCAAGCGGGTCCTGCAAGGGATGCTCGGGATGGACGACAGCAGGCTGCGGATCATCACCCCTGATGTCGGGGGCGCCTTCGGCGCCAAGTTCGGCGCCGACGTCGAGCACGCGGTCGTCGCGCTGGCCGCCCGGCACGTGGGTCGGCCAGCGACCTGGGTGGAGACCCGCTCGGAGAACATGGTCGCGATGACCCACGGGCGCGCCCAGGTGCAGACGGTGAGCATCGGCGGCGATCGCGATGGCACGCTGCGGGCGTATCGGCTGGAGATCCTGCAGGACAGTGGTGCCTATCCCAAGTTCGGTGCCCTGTTGCCGAGCCTGACCGCGATGATGGCCCCGGGCGTGTACGACATCCCGAAGCTGGAGACGTCGTTCCGCAGCGTGGTGACCAACACGACGCCGGTAGGGGCCTACCGCGGTGCGGGGCGTCCGGAGGCGACGGCGGCCATCGAGCGGGCAGTCGACCTGTTCGCCGCCGAGATCGGGATGGACCCGGTCGACGTGCGCCGCCGCAACCTCGTTGCACCCTTCACAGAGCCGTTCACGAGCAGGGGCGGTGCCGTCTACGACTCCGGCAACTATCCCGAGGCCCTGCGGGCGGCGCTGGAGGCTGCCGACTACCCGGGTCTCCGGGCGGAACAGGCGGCGCGCCGCAGTCGCGGTGACGTGCTCCAGCTCGGCATCGGCGTGTCCGTGTACGTCGAGATCACCGGTGCCGGGATGGAGGGAGCGCCCCAGGAGAACGCGACGGTCGAGATCCACCCCGACGGTTGCGCGACGATCCTCACCGGGACGTCGCCGCATGGTCAGGGGCACTCGACGGTGTGGGCGATGCTGGCCAGTGAGGAGCTGGGCATCCCCATGGAGAAGATCACCGTTCGGTGGGGCGACACCGACCTGGTCCAGGAGGGCGGCGGGACGGGCGGCTCGCGCAGCCTCCAGCAGGGCGGCGCCGCGGTTCGCCAAGCCGTCCTCGAGCTGATCGACCTCGCCAAGGCGCGGGTTGCCGACGAGCTCGAGATCGATCCGGGCGACCTCGTCGTCGACCGGCACCATGCCGGGCTGCGCGTCGCCGGCGTGCCCGGTGCCGCGTTCGGCTTCGCTGAGCTCGCGGGACGGGAGCCGCTGCTGGTCCGCAGCGTCTTCACCGCTCCCGGGCCCACGTACCCCTTCGGCGCCCACGTGGCGGTGGTCGAGGTGGACACCGAGTCGGGCAAGGCGCAGCTGCAACGCCTGATCGCCCTGGACGACGCCGGCGTGGTCATCAACCCGCTGCTCTGCGAGGGACAGCGGCACGGGGGACTGGCCCAGGGGGCCGCGCAGGCCCTGCTCGAGGAGTTCCTGTACGACGAGGACGGCAACCCCACCACCACGACCTTCGCCGACTATCCGATCGTGTCGGCTACCGAGCTGCCCAGCTTCGAGCTGGTGACGACGGAGACGCCGACGACGTACAACCCGCTCGGGGCCAAGGGCATCGGTGAGGCCGGCACCATCGGCGCCACCCCCGCAGTACAGAACGCCGTCATCGATGCGGTCGCGTACCTGGGCGTGCGCCACATCGACATGCCCACCAGCCCGTTCCGGGTGTGGACCGCCATCCGGGCTGCCCGCGACGCCGACTGATCGGACGTCGAGGCCGACCGGAGTGCTTGTGATGCCCCGGGACCAGGAGACCTCGGGGGACCACGGCTACGACGAGGCCCACGACTTCTGAGCAGCCTCGATCGGGCGTTGACCGGGCGATGCGTCGTCGACCAACACGGCCGGGCGCCATCCGCGCAGGGAACTCGTCACCGCCAGCGCCTCGGCGCGCCGGAGATCGGTGACTCTGAGAACCCGCTCGTGCAGCAGGCCACGCTCCAGCAGTCGACCCCGCTCGACGCCCGGCAGACAGCCCGAGCCCGTGGGAGGGGTCCACCAACGGCGGTCGATCCGCACGGCGAGGTTGGCGATGCAGGTCTCGGTGATCTCCCCGCGTTCATTGACCAGCACGACGTCGTCGGCCTCGGGATGGCGGGCGGCGCGGGCCTCGTAGGCCTCCCGGTGGGTGGTCTTGTGGGAGAACCAGATGCTCGTCGAGTCGATCGGGTGGCCGTCGAGGGCGAGCGAGACGGGCCGGTCTGCCTGCGCCGGAGCCGGCCCGACATCCACCGTGAATCGGCCCGACCGCGCGAGCCGGAGGCGGACCCTGGAGCTGCCGGACCGTGGGACAGCGATCCCCAGCGCGGTCCGGGCCTCCGCGAGGTCACATCGGAAGCCGAAGTAGGCCGCCGACCCGGCGAGCCGGGCCAGGTGCCGGTCGAGGTTCCGGAACCCGTGCGCGGGGGAATGGCCCAGCGTCTCCATCAGCTCGTACTCCACGTGCGGTTCGGTCAGGACCGCGGCCTTGGTGAGGAGCTCGGCTCGCTCCGCGGTCGGATCGGAGTCCCAGGTGATCCCACCGCCGGCGCCGTAGACGGCCATGCCGGAGACCCGGTCCACGACCACGGTGCGGATGGCCACGCTGAACCGCGCCCGGAAGGGGGCGTCGGGTGGCGCGACGAGGCCGATGGTGCCGCAGTAGACGCCGCGTGGGCCGGCTTCGAGCTCACGGATCAGCTGCATGCTCGCCCGCTTGGGGGCGCCGGTGACCGAGCCGCACGGGAAGAGTGCTCCGAAGACGTCGGCCAGCCCGACGTCGGGCCTCGTCCGGGCGGTCACCTCGGAGGTCATCTGCCACAGCGTGGGGTAGCGCTCGAGCGCGAACAGCTCCGGGACGTCGACACTGCCGAGTCGGGCGACCTTGGAGAGATCGTTGCGCAGCAGGTCGACGATCATCAGGTTCTCGGCCCGTTCCTTGGGGCTGCTCCGGAGCTGGCGCGCCTGGTCCAGGTCGTCGTCGGTCGTGCGGCCGCGTGCGGCGGTGCCCTTCATCGGGCGGGTCCGCAGGCGATCACCGGACCACTCGAAGAACAGCTCCGGGCTGGCGCTGGCGATCACGTGCCGCCCCAGGTCCAGGTAGGCGTTGTACGCGCCGCGCTGAGCCAGGACCAGGTCGGTGTAGAGGCGTTCGAGATCGCCGTCGACGTGTGCTCGGAGCCGGTCGGTGAGGTTGCACTGATAGACGTCGCCGGCCGCGATGCGCTCCCGGACGCGGGAGACCGCGCTGTGGTGGTCCTCGTCCGACCAGCCCGGCTGCCACGGCGCCGCGGTGACCTGTCCCTCCTGCCCGGGTCCGACGGGGGAGACGTCGCTGGGCGGGCCGCAGATCCCGAACCAGACCAGGGGCGGGTCCTCCCCGGCGGGGCCGGCCACCGGCAACGCCGCGTCCAGGCCGGGCGCCGCTTCGTAGGCGACGTAGCCGAACGCCCAGTGCCCAGCGGAGGTGGCCCGCTCGACCTCGATGAGGACAGCCGCGACGTCCTCCGGCCGCTGCGCGGTGAGCACGCGGAACGGTGGCGGGCACAGCAGGGCCGTTCCGGATCGCAGGTCGTCGAACCGGGCCCAGGGCCGCTGGTAGCCGTCGTCCGCGCCTCTGCCGACCAACTCCACCGCCACTTCGGTTCGCCCGGGCGCGAAGCGTAGTCCGCTCGGTCTCAACCGTCCGGAGCGAAGCGCAGCGCGGCGGTCATTGCCGGGGGCGCCGGCCGATCTTGGACCCCAGCCAGGTGAGCGGGTCGTACCTGCGGTCCACGACCCGCTCCTTCAGCGGGATGATGCCGTTGTCGGTGAGGTGGATGCCTTCCGGGCACACCTCGCTGCAGCACTTGGTGATGTTGCAGTAGCCCAGGCCGAACTCCTTCTGCGCCGCTTCCCGACGGTCCCTGGCATCGAGCGGGTGCATGTCCAGTTCGGCGAGCCGGATGAGGAAGCGGGGGCCGGCGAAGGCTTTCTTGTTCTCCTCGTGGTCACGGATGACATGGCAGGCGTCCTGGCACAGGAAGCACTCGATGCACTTGCGGAACTCCTGCGACCGCTCGACGTCGACCTGCTGCATCCGGTGGCTGCCGTCCTTCTCCCGTGGCCGAGGGGTGAACGCCGGGATCTGGGCGGCCTTCTCGTAGTTGTAGGACACGTCGGTGACCAGGTCGCGGATGACCGGAAACGTCCGCAGCGGGGTGACCGTCACCGCCTCGTCCTCGCCGAACGTGCTCATCCGCGTCAGGCACATCAGTCGCGGGCGCCCGTTGATCTCCGCGCTGCAGGACCCGCACTTGCCGGCCTTGCAGTTCCACCGCACGGCGAGGTCGCCGGCCTGGGTGGCCTGCAGCCGGTGGATGATGTCGAGGACCACCTCGCCCTCGTTCACCTCGACGGTGAAGGTCTGCAGGTCACCGCCGGCGGCGTCCCCGCGCCAGACCCTGAACGTCGCGCCATAGCTCATGCCGGGGCCTCCTCGAAGATCTCGGCGAGCTCGGGCGGCATCTGCGGAAGTGGCTGACGGGTCAGCGTCACCGCGCCGTCGGGTGTGCGCGAGCAGATGACGTTCGTCATGCCCCACTCCGCCTCGGCGGTCGGGAAGTCGTCGCGCGTGTGCCCGCCCCGGCTCTCCTGCCGCTCGAGGGCCGCTCGGGCGATGCACTCGCTGACGGTCAGCATGTGCGGCAGGTCCAGGGCGAGGTGCCACCCGGGGTTGTACTGCCGGTGCCCCTCGACGGAGAGGTTCGCCACCCTCTCCTTGAGCGCCGCGATGCGATCGAGCGCCTGCTGCATCTCGGGTGCGGTGCGGATGATGCCGACGAGGTCGTGCATCGTCTGCTGCAGGTCGTGCTGCACGGCGTACGGGTTCTCACCGCCCTCCCGCTCGAACGGTGCGAGCGCCGCTCGTGCCGCGTCGGCCAGCACGTCGTCGGACAGCTCGACCCGGCCCGCGCGCCGGCCGGCGTGCTCCGTCGCGGCCGCGCCGGCGCGCCGGCCGAAGACCAGCAGGTCCGACAGCGAATTACCGCCGAGCCGGTTGGAGCCATGCATCCCACCGGCCACCTCGCCCGCCGCGAACAGCCCGGGAACCGCGTC
>JAOPUQ010000315.1 GCA_025963425.1 Modestobacter sp.
CGCACCGCGGCGTCGGTGGCCATCCGGCCGATCAGCGCCCGGCCCGGCCCGGCCGCGTCGGGCAGCAGCCGCCCGGTGGCGACCAGCCGGCCGTCGTCGTCCCGGCTCAGGGCGTGCACCGCGGTCGCGTCGGCGGCATCGGACTCGATCCCGGCAGGCACGCCCTGCTCGACCACGAACACCCGGTACCGCAGCTCGGCGATCTCGGCTCGGTCGGCCGGCGTCGCCAGCTTCCCGCGCGGCGTGCTCACCGGACGGCCGCCGGCAGCGCGGAGGCCGGCAGGGCGGAGGCCGGCACCAGCAGGAACCTCAGGTCGATCAGCACGTGCAGCAGCACCGGGAGCAGGAGCGACCCGCTCTGCAGGTAGACCGCGGCGAGCACCCCGCCGAGCACGCCGGTGGTCAGGACGCCGACGACCCCCTGGTAGGCGTGCGCCAGGCCGAAGCCGGCCGCCGCGACCAGGACCAGGACAGCGGGTGGCAGCCCGGGGGCGAGCCCGGCCACCACCGCCAGGAAGAAGCCCCGGTAGAGCCACTCCTCGCACACCCCGGCCGTCACGCCCACGACGGCGAACAGCCGGCGCTCCAGGCCGGTGCGGGGCAGCAGGGCCACCGTCGCGTGGCCCGGGGGCTCGGCGTGCCGGCCCTCCCCCGGCCGGGCCGGCGGGGTGGGGCCGGCCAGCGCGCCCGAGCGCAGCGTGCGGGTGGACAGGACGACGAGCACAAGCAGCACCAGGCACACCAGGAGCGTCGCGGGACCCGGCCACTGGCGCGGCCAGGCCAGCCCCACCTGAGCGGCGCTGACGTCGGGCGCGGACAGCCAGACCACCACGGCGAGCAGCGCCAGCCCCCACTCCAGCACGAGCAGGCGGCGGTAGAACGAGCGGCGGGCGGCCGGGTCGGTCCGCAACCGGCCCTCGAACCGCCGGTGCAGGGCGTGGCCGACGAACGGCTCCCCCACGACCAGGTAGCCGGCGATGACCACCGCGGCGAGCTGCGCGGGCCCCCAGGCGGCGAGCGTCTGCGGCAGTGACCCGCTCAGCCCCTCCGCCAGCGGGGTCACTCGACTTCCTCGCCGGCGCTCCGGAGCCGCGTGGCCGACGGTGCTGCGCCGCTGGGTGATCTCGCGAGCTCGGTCATCACAGTGACCCGGTCAGTTCTCGGCGCGCAGGACGGCCAGCGCTCCGGCGAGGTCGGCCGGGTACTCGCTGGTGAACTCGACCCAGTGGCCGTCGGCCGGGTGGGCGAAGCCGAGGCGCACGGCGTGCAGCCACTGCCTGGACACCCCGAGGCGGGCGGCCAGCGTGGGGTCGGCGCCGTAGGTCATGTCGCCGACGCAGGGGTGGCGCAGCGCGGAGAAGTGCACGCGGATCTGGTGGGTGCGGCCGGTCTCCAGGTGGACATCGACCAGGCTCGCCGCCGGAAAGGCCTCGATCACCTCGTAGTGGGTCACCGAGGGGCGGCCACCGGTGACCACGGCGAACCGCCAGTCGTGCTTGGGGTGCCGGTCGATCGGGGCGTCGATCGTGCCCTTCGACGGGTCGGGGTGGCCCTGGACCAGGGCGTGGTAGCCCTTGTCGACGGTGCGCTCCTTGAACGCGGCCTTGAGCAGCGTGTAGGCGCGCTCGCTCTTGGCCACCACCATCAGCCCGGTGGTCGCGGCGTCCAGCCGGTGCACGACCCCCTGGCGCTCGGCGGCGCCGCTGGTGGAGATCCGGTAGCCGGCCGCGGCGAGGCCGCCGACGACCGTCGGCCCCTCCCAGCCGGGGCTGCCGTGCGCGGCGACGCCGATGGGCTTGTCGACCACGACGATGTCGTCGTCGTCGTAGACCACGTGCAGCCCGGCCACCGGCTGGGGGACGACGGGCTCCCCCGGCGGCGGTGGCAGCTCGACCTCCAGCCAGCTTCCACCGCTGAGCCGGTCGCCCTTGCCGCGGGGCCGGCCGTCGACGACCACGAGCCCGGCGTCGGCGAGCTCGGCGGCGACGGTGCGGGTCAGCCCGAACAGCCGGGACAGCGCCTGGTCGACCCGCTGGCCCTCGAGGCCGTCGGGCACCGGCAGCGCGCGGTGCTCACCGGGTGTCCCCGGGCGGAGGCTGCTGGTCACAGGGTCCATTGTGACCGCACCCGCCGGCACCTCGGCCGCAGCCGTGCTCAGGCGGGGGCGGCGTCGTCCCCGGGCCGGCGGTCCTTGCCGCCGCGGCCGCCGTCGAACTCGACGCCGCGGAAGGCGAGCAGGGCGCCGAACAGGCCGCCGCAGACGATGGCGGAGTCGGCGACGTTGAAGATCGGCCAGACCCGGCCGTAGGGGTCGAACAGCGAGACGAAGTCGACGACCCCGCCACGCAGGAAGCCCGGGTCGCGGAACACCCGGTCGGACAGGTTGCCCACCGCGCCGCCGAGGACCAGGCCCAGGGCGACCGCCCAGCTGGTGGAGAACAGCCGCCGGGACGCCCGCACGATGACGACCGCCACCGCCACCGCGATCAGCGTGAAGAGCACGGTCGCGCCCTCGGCGAAGGAGAACGCCGCCCCGGTGTTGCGCGCCTCGGTCAGGTAGACCGCCCCGCCCAGCAGGCGCAGCGGGTCCCGGTCGGACAGCGTGGCCACCACGACGAGCTTGCTCACCAGGTCGACGGCGAGGACGGCGGCGGCGATGCCGAGCAGCAGCCCGGTGAGCGGTCGCCGGTCGCGGCTCGCGGGCCCGCTTGCGGGGGCCGACGGTTCGGGCTGGTCGGACACCGTCCCCCTTCCTGACTCGCGGCGCCTGCCGCCACGTCGCCGAGGACGATAGCCGCGCCCCCGGCCGGTGTGGCCCGTACCGCACCAGGGGCCCCGCGGTCCGGTGAACGGGCAGGGGTCAGGCGCCGCCGGCCTGGGTAGGAACGAGAGCGTCGATCGGTGGTTCCCTGCGCAAACCGCAGGTCAGCGGCCAGCTGGGCCGGTCGTGTGACACATCTCATGCGAGCGGGAGGCCCACATCACCTCGTTCTGGGCATTGAGACCTGACGCGCGGACGACGATGGGGAACGAGACGTCCTGAGCTCTGGAGGCAGATCGTGACCGAGGATTCCGCGAACCCCGACGTAGTGCTGGTCGGTGGCGGCATCATGAGCGCCACCCTGAGCGCGCTGCTCGGTGTCGTGGCCCCCGACT
>JAOPUQ010000360.1 GCA_025963425.1 Modestobacter sp.
TGCTGGGGCTGGCCCTGCTGATCGTCGGCCTGCTCTTCAAGGCCAGCGTCGCGCCGTTCCACACCTGGACGCCGGACTTCTACCAGGGCGCCCCCACCCAGGTCACCGCCTTCATGGCCGCGGCCACGAAGGTCGCCGCGTTCGGTGCCATCCTCCGGCTGCTCTACGTGGGCTTCGGCACCGCCGACTGGACCTGGCGGCCGCTGGTCTACGGACTGGCCATCGTCTCCATGGTCGTGGGGGCGGTGCTGGGGCTCACCCAGACCGACGTCAAGCGGATGCTCGCCTACTCCACCATCGCGCACGCCGGCTTCCTGCTCACCGGCGTCATCGGGCTGGGCAACGACGGCTCGGGGTCCGGGCTGGCGGCGACGATGTTCTACCTGCTCACCTACGGGCTGACCACACTGGGCGCGTTCGCGGTGGTCACCCTGGTGCGCGACGGCGACGGCGAGGCGACCCACCTGTCGCAGTGGGCCGGCCTGGCCCGGCGCTCCCCGCTGACCGCCGCGCTGATGACCTTCTTCCTCCTGGCCCTGGCCGGCATCCCGCTCACCAGCGGGTTCACCAGCAAGTTCGCCGTCTTCCGGGCGGCCATCGAGGTGGGTGCCTGGCCGCTGGCCGTCATCGCGTTGCTGGCCAGCGCCGTCGCGGCCTTCTTCTACCTGCGCCTGGTCGTCCTCATGTACTTCTCCGACCCCGCGCCCGACGGGCCCACCGTGGGCGTGGCCGGCCTGCCGACGACGACCGTGCTGGCCGTGACCGCCGCCGCCACGCTGGTGCTGGGGATCGTGCCCGGCCCGGTCCTCGACCTGGCCCGCTCGGCCGCGGTGCTGGTGGGCTGAGGCCCGGGCGGGGACGGCGGGGGAGCCCGGTGCTCGGGTCGGTGGACGGGGCCGCTATCTTCGTCGGTTGATGACCGGAGCCGGCACCACCAGCGCACGGAGCGGCGGGAGCGACACCCAGCTGTGGCACCGGCCCTCCACCCCCGCCTCGACCATCGGGCCGTGGCTGCCCGAGGGTGAACTCGGCGAGTCCCTAGCCGACGGCCTCGCCCAGGTGGAGGTCGCCCTGACCTCCTCGGTGGCCAGCGAGCACCCCTTCGTCAACGAGGCGGCCAGCCACCTGATGGCCGCCGGCGGGAAGCGCTTCCGCCCCATGCTGGCGCTGCTGGCCGCGCAGCTGGGCGACCCGCGCGCCCCCGGGGTGGTCGAGTCCGCGGTGGTCTGCGAGCTGACCCACCTGGCCACGCTGTACCACGACGACGTGATGGACGAGGCGTCCGTGCGTCGCGGCGCCCCCAGCGCGAACAGCCGCTGGGGCAACAGCGTCGCCATCCTGACCGGCGACTTCCTCTTCGCCCGCGCCTCCGACCTGCTCGCCGACCTCGGCCCCGAGGCCGTGCGGGTGCAGGCCCGGACCTTCGAGCGGCTGGTCACCGGGCAGCTCCGGGAGACCGTGGGTGCGGGCCCCGGAGAGGACCCGGTCGCCCACTACCTGGCGGTGCTGGCCGACAAGACCGGCTCGCTGGTGGCCACGTCCGCCCGCTTCGGAGCCTCCTTCGCCGGCGTCGACGCCGAGCTGGTCACCGAGCTGACCGCCTTCGGTGAGGAGGTCGGGGTCGCCTTCCAGCTCTCCGACGACCTGATCGACATCGTCAGCGAGAGCACGGCCTCCGGGAAGTCGCCGGGCACCGACCTGCGCGAGGGCATCGCCACCCTCCCGGTCCTGTTCGCCCTCGCCGGCGACGACCCGGCCGAGGCGCGGCTGCGTGAGCTCGTCGTCGGCCCGGTGGTCGACGACGTCCTGCACGCCGAGGCGCTGGCCCTGCTGCGGTCCTCGGCGTCGCTGGCCCGGGCGACTGAGGTGGTCGGCGAGTACGCCGACCGCGCACGGGAGCGGCTGTCGGCCGTGCCCGACGGCCCGGTGCGCGAGGCGCTGTCGGCGCTGTGCGCCTACGTGGTCACCCGAACCAGCTGATCGGGGGCATCCTGGAGGGATGCCTCGTCTCCATCTGCCCGTCGCCGGGCTGGCCGCCGTCCTCGTGCTGTCCGGCTGTGGCGGGAACGCCGTCGCCGAGCCGCCCACGGGGCCGTCGGCGACGGCCCCGCCCGCCGGGGCGCCGGAGCTGCGGGTCGATGTGGTCGCCGACGGCCTGGACCACCCCTGGGACGTCGCTCAGGCCCCCGACGGCACCCTGCTGCTCGACGAGCGTCCCGGCGGGCTGACCGCCGTGCTGCCCGACGGCACCGTGCAGCCGGTGGCGGCCGACTTCGGCGACCTCTTCGCCCGGGGCGAGACGGGGCTGATGGGCCTGGTGCTCGACCCCGGCTTCGCGGGGAACCGGCGCTTCTACACCTGCCAGGGCGCCGAGGACGGCGGCGCCGAGGGCGGCCCGGCCATCGAGGTGGTCGCCTGGACCGTCGACGCCGAGTGGGGGACGGCCACCCGGGTGGCCGACCCGCTGCTCGGCGGCATCCCGGTCAACGCCCGCTCCGGCCGGCACGGTGGGTGCCGGCTGCGCTTCGACCCGGCCGGCGCGCTGCTGGTCGGTACCGGCGACAACGCCGTCGGCAGCAACCCGCAGAACCTCCGCTCGCTGGCCGGCAAGGTGCTGCGGATCGACCCGGCGACCGGGGGGCCGGCCGCCGGCAACCCCTTCGCGGACGACGCCGACCCGCGCACCCGGCTGCTGCTGAGCTACGGGCACCGCAACGTGCAGGGGATCGCCGTCCGGCCCGGCTCGGGTGAGGTCTTCACCGTGGAGCAGGGCACCACCCGTGACGACGAGGTGAACGCCTCGGTCGCCGGTGCCGATTTCGGCTACGACCCCGAGGGTGCCGACGGCAGCTACGACGAGAGCGTCCCGATGACCGACCTCAGCCGGCCCGGGGCGGTGGCGGCCGTCTGGTCCTCCGGCGATCCGACGATCGCCACCTGCGGCGCCACCTTCCTCGACGGGGACCGCTGGGGCAGCTACGCCGGGCTGCTGCTGGTCGGGGTGCAGAAGGACACCGGGGTGCTCGCCCTCCGGATCGGCCCCGACGGGGCGCTGACCGAGCAGTTCCGGGTGCCGGAGGTCGAGGACGAGTACGGCCGCATCCGCACTCCGCAGCTGGGCACCGACGGGGCGCTGTACCTCACCACCGACAACGGGGACGGCGCCGACCTGCTGCTCCGGGTCACCCCCGCCGGCTGAGACGCGGCAGGGCCCGCCCCCCAGGTGCGGGAGGCGGGCCCTGACCTGGGTCCGGGGTGCTCAGGCCGGAACGGTCCAGCTGTCGCCGCCGGCGAGCAGTGCGGCGAGGTCGGCCGGCTGCTCGGCGCGGGCGTCCTCGAGCTGGTCGGCCATCATCCGGTCGTAGACCGGCTTGTCGATGGAGCGGAACACGCCCATCGGGGTGTAGCGGAGGTCCTGGGAGGACAGTCG
>JAOPUQ010000365.1 GCA_025963425.1 Modestobacter sp.
GCAGGCCCTGCGCCCGCTGGGCGCTGTCGACGACCAGGGACGGCGCTCCCTGGGTGCGGGCCCATGCGACCGCGTTCGACACCGCCATCACCAGGTCGGTGGCCGACGGGCCCAGTCGCTCCTCCACCACCCGACGCAGCCGGGGCTGGTTGTCGATCAGCACCACCGCCGCCGCCGCGCTGCCCGGCAACGACGGCAGTCGCGCCACCCGCCCGACGACCGCTGCGGACAGACCGGCCAGGTCCGCGGCCAGCGCCCAGGCCTCGCTCGTCACCGGGGCGGCGTCTGCCGGGGAGCCCGGCTCGTCGTGGGGGTACCCCCGGCCGGTAGCACCGGCGGCCCGTTCACCGTCCGCCACCGCAGCCACCAGGTCCTGGACCGTCAGCTGGGCCGGATCGAACCGCACCACTGCCCGGCGCGTCACCACATCCACCCGGGCCCAGGACACACCGCCCAGTGCCTTCACGGTGTCCTGGACCCCGGTCGCCACGGCCGCCCCGATCGGGTCCTGCAGCCCCCGGACCTCCAGCTGAGCCCGGCCCTCGGCAGACCACACCCGACGGGCCGGTTCCCGGTCCAGCAACGCCGTGGCCTCGCGGACCACCGCGGCCGGCGCTGCCGCCACCACTCGGCCGGCCCGCGAGACGACGGACACCGTGCCGCCGGCCAGCTCCCATGACGTCCGCGCCGAAGCGCCGAGCAATGCCGGTCCCAGGCCGGTCAGGGCACGCATGGTCCCGAACCCGACCATCAGGGCGGTCCGCGCAACAGCGGAGCCCGGGACAGCGACCCGGCGCCGACGTCGGGGTTCATGGTCAGTGGGACCGCCCGGACCAGCCGCCGTCGCCGGGGAGGGACGCTCCCCGTGTCAGCCCTCGCGCTGTCGGTGCTGAAGACGTGTGCCATGACCACGCAGACCTCGATGCGTGCGCCGCGCGGCGTGGTCGGGAGGCGCCGCGACGGCGCGCTTGCCGTAGCCGATGGTCGTCGCCCCGCCGCGGGCCGTCCAGCCCGACGGGTGATCTGGCAGGCAACATCCAGTCTGCGCGGAGGGGCAAGCGATCACGGTCAGTCGCTGTTCGATCCGCCGGGCCGGCCGAGGCGGACGTAGCTGGCGTACCAGTCCGGTTCGTACAGCGCCTGGGCCTGCTCGAGGGTCATCTGACGGTGGGCGCGCCGTGTGGACAGAGCCGGTGGTAGACGTGGTCCTCGAGCCCGTCCTTGACGCGGCTGTTTGCCGCCTGCCCGTCGGCCCCGGCCAGCGGGGCGTCGGCGGTGCCGCCGATCTCGGGCCAGAGGTTCGTGGGGTCGTAGCCCTCCCCGCCGTCGGACAGCGGCAGGAAGTGGTCGAGCTCGACCCGGTCTGCGTCCGACGGCCCGAGTCCGGCGTAGCCGCGGTAGCCCGGCACCCGGTAGACCTGCCCGTTGCGCGGATCGGTGATCTGCCCGAACGAGCCGACCGGCGTGGACAGCTCGATCCGCTTGACCGTGTCGGTGTAGGACACCGGTGGCCGGTACTTCGCCGTGCCCGTGCAGACGGTGGTGCTGAGGTTGGCGTCGTTGACGGCGGGGTTGAGCACCGGCGTGGTCACCGACAGCGGAAGGACGCCGGGTGGCTCGCCTGCCGGGGCGGCGCCGGCGCGGAACCCGGCTCCTGTCGTTCCGGAACCGCTGGAGTGCATCCCCCAGGCGATGAACAGGGCCAGGACGACTGCCAACGAGGCGCCGGCGACCAGCGCCCTCCGGGGTGAGCGGCGGGTCATCCCACCAGTCTTGCCCGCGGCCACGGCTGCGGAGGTCACCCGACCCCGCGGTGAGCCCCGCCATCACTTCCGCGTAGGCCCTGTCCGGGTAGCTGGTGGATGCGGCCCGAGTCGTTCCCGGGCCGGGTCAGGCGTCGACCGCAGAGTTGAGCCGTCGCCCCAGTCGATGCGCCCGGCGAGCACCCGCAGCCGGGTGCCGAACTCCGGGGCAACCCCGCCGCGCACGGACCACACCGTAGAGGCAGGTCAGCGGTCCGGGCCGTCGATCAGCGCGGCGAGCCGCCACGTCCCGACGCCGTCCGGTCGACCTCGTCGGCCCAGGCGCCGTGCTCCGCACGTGCCCAGCGCCGCGGCACGGTGCCGGTCCGCATGCTGCGCATCGCGATCGGGTCACGGAGCGCGAAGCCGATGTGCCCGACGACGAGCAGCCCCGCGGCCAGGGAGAACCAGTCGTGCATCAGGGTGGCGCCCGTGCGCCAGGCGTCGCTGGTCAGGCCGGTGTCGTACATGACCACCCCGGTGAGCAGCAGGACGGCGATCGCCCCGGCGCTCAGCGCACCGTTGAGCTTCTGGCCGGCGTTGAACTTGCCGACCGGAATGCGCCCGTCCCGGCGCGAGCGTGATCGCAGCCACCGCCAGTCGTGCGGGGTGAAGCGGTCGAGCCGGCGCAGGTCGGCGCGGTAGCTGCCCGACACCAGCCCTGCGACCAGCGGCACCGGGAGCGCGAAGCCGCACCAGACGTGCACCTGCTCGACCACCGGGCGGTGCCCGACCAGCACCTGCAGCGAGCCGTTGTAGAGCACCGCCGCGGTGGCGATGCACACGAGCATGAGCACCCCGGTCAGCCCGTGCACCCAGCGCACCGGGCGGCTGAAGCGCGCGAGCTCGGCCTCGACCGGTGCCGGGTCAGCTGGTCGGGTCATCGGCGGTGCGTCCGTTGGAGGCGCCGACCCAGCCGTCGATCTCGTACCCCGAGCCCTCCCAGTACCCGGGCACCACGCCCCGGGTGAGCTCGACACCGGACAGCCACTTGAGGCTCTTGTAGCCGTACATCGGCGCCACGTAGAGCCGCACCGGACCGCCGTGGTCGTGGGTCACCGGCGCACCCAGCATCCGAAGCGCGACCAGCACGTCGGGCCGGCGGGCCTGCTCCAGCGTCAGGCTCTCGGTGTAGATGCCGTCGAACGATGTCAGCCGGACGGCATCGGCGCCCCGGGTCGGCCCGACCAGGTCGAGCAGGTACCCGAGCTGGACGCCGACCCATGGCACGTCGGGCACCCGCCACCCGGTCACGCACTGGAAGTCGCGCACCAGCGTCGTCTGCGGCATGGCCTGCAGGTCGGCCAGGGTGTGCCGGGCGGGTCGCTGCACCAGACCCGAGATGTCCAACCGGTAGTCGCGTGCCCCCTGCTGCTCCACGCTGCCGGTGACGGAGTAGTAGCGAAACGTGTCACCGGCGGGGAAGAGGCCCACCAGGCCGGTCGGGTCGCGGGTCTCGATCGGCCCGAGGAGGTTGCTGACGCCGTCCTGGAGCGCCGTGCCGGTGACGATCCCCAGCGCCCCGAGCCCGAGCAGCCCGAGGACGATCCGCCGGCCGACCGGGGCACCCCCCAAGGGGTCAGGCCGGTCGGCGGGCATGCCGCCACGGTAGGCCGGCGGGCCTCAGGACGGGACGAACCGGCGCTCCAGCTCGCCGAAGAACGCCGTCGACAGCCGGGTGACGTCCTTGCCGCCGCGATCCTCGGCGACAGCGCTCCGCAGTCCGTCGCCGACACGGTGCACGGGGCCTGGGTCCGGTTCATCACCGACGCCGACCCGGGCTGGGCGCCGCCCGGCTGGCGTTGTGGGAGGGGATCCGCTGAGCCGGCGCCGCCATGGCGGCCGACGGTCGCAGCGGGTGTCGAACAAGCCGCACTCGTTCCGGATGCGAAGCCCTTCCGCGGGTGGACACTGATCGCCATGACGAGGTCCCGCCGCTCGGTTCGGCGCAGCATCGCGTGGTCGGTCCCGCTGGCGACCGCCGCGGTCATCGGTGCGGCCGTCGCCGTCCCGATGACGGCAGCGGCCGGCACTCCCAGCCTCGGGAGCACCACGCCCGAGGCCCTGCTGGACGCGGTCCGCAGCGCCGACGTCACCCACCTGTCCGGGCAGGTCGAGGAGACCGCCCGCCTGGGCCTGCCGGACCTGCCCGGCCAGGACGACGCCGCGTCGTTGAGCTGGCAGACCCTGGTGACCGGCACGCACACGGCGAACATCGCGGTCGACGGACCCCAGCGGCAGCGCCTGGCGTTGCTGGGCACCCTGGCCGAGTCCGATGTGGTCCACA
>JAOPUQ010000417.1 GCA_025963425.1 Modestobacter sp.
CGTCGGGCCGCCCGCCGGCGACCGCGACGGGGGCCGGCCGGCGCAGCACCCCGGCGCCGGCCATCGCGAGCAGACCGGCCAGCCCCGCGGCCGCGGCGGGGACGGCGAAGGCGGCCTCGGCTCCCCAGGCGTCGACGGCCGCGCCGGCCAGGGTGGCGCCGGCGGTGACCCCGAGGGTGAGACCGGTCGATGTCCAGGTCAGCCCCTCGTTCAGCGCGGCCCGGTCCATCCGGGACTCGACCAGCGACATGCCGGCGACCAGCAGCGGGGCGATCGCCAGGCCGGCCAGGAACGCCGCCGGCACCAGCCACGGCAGCGACCCGACGGCCAGCAGTGACTGGGCGGCCGCGCCGAAGAGCACCGCACAGACCAGGAAGCGGGCGACGAGCGAGCCGGGCAGCCGGAGCACGCCGTAGACCAGCCCGGCCACCAGGCTGCCGGCGGCGTAGACGGCCAGCGCAACCCCGGCCGCGGCCGGCTGCCCCTCGGCGTCGGCGAACCCGACGACGACGACGTCCATCGCCCCGAAGACCACGCCCACCGCCAGGTACGTGACGGCGACGACCAGCAGCGCGGGGGTCAGCACCGCCGTCCGGCTGCGCCGTTGCCCGGCCGGGACGACGGCCACCGGCGGCTGCGTCGCGGTCTGCCGGGACAGCGCCAGGCCGCCGGCGACACCCATCACCAGCCCGGCGAGGAAGCCGGCCGGCGGGCTGACCAGCGCGGCCAGGAAGGTGACCAGCGGCGGGCCGACGACGAAGACCACCTCGTCGACCACGGACTCGAAGGCGAAGGCGGTCTGCCGCTGCTGCTGGTCGGGCAGCGCGTGCGCCCAGCGGGAGCGAACCACCGAGCCGATGTTGGCCCCGCTGGCCCCGGAGACGGCAGCGAGGGCGAACCAGGTCCAGCGCGGGGCGTCGGCGACGACGACGCCCACGAACGCCAACCCCAGGACCAGGTAGGCGATGCTGGTCAACCGGAGCACCACGCCCTGGCCGCGGCGGTCCATCATCCGCGCCCACTGCGGGCTGGCCAGGGCGAAGGACAGGGCGAGGGTGCCCGAGACGGCGCCGGCCAGCGCGTAGCTGCCGGTCTCACCGGCCACCAGCAGCACCGAGCCGAGGCCGACGGTGGCCATCGGCACCCGGGCGAGCCAACCGGTGAGGGAGAAGGCCCGGGCGCCGGGGACGGCGAACAGGCGGGCGTAGGGACCGAAGACGGTGCGGGGTGCTGGAACTCGTACGAACACGGACTACTTCTCGCGCTCTCTGGCCACAGGCGAGTGCGGGGGTGCCCGCCGGGCTCTCGGGTGGCAGGTCGAACGTAGCAGCGCCGCGGAGCGCGCGAGGGACGCTGCGACAGACTGGCCGGGTGCCCCGGCCCCGACGCGAACTCCTGGACGTCCCCCGCGGAGAGAGCCGGGTGTCGGCCTACGTCTACGGCAACGTCCTCGTGCTGGCCGCGGTGGTCGGCGCCTCCCGCGCCGCGGTCGCGTCCGGCGCCGCCGTGGCGATCGTGGCGGGCACGGTGCTGTCCACCTACGTCGCCCACGTGCTCGCCCACTCGATCGGCTCGCTGTTCACCGGCGCGGACGGCCGGACGGCGGTCCGCCACCAGCTGCGCGATGCCGTGCCGGTGATCAGCTCGGGCGTCACCCCGGCCGCGCTCCTGCTGGCGGCCGCCCTGGGCTGGCTGCCAGAGCTGCTGGGTCAGTCGCTCTCCTCGGCCGTCCTGATCAGCCGGATCGCGGCCACCGGGGTCGTCTACCGCCGGCTCCGCGACGACGTCCCGCTGCGGAAGGCGTGGGCGGTCGGCGGCACGGCCGCGGCGGTGGCCGCGCTCGCCGTCGTCCTCAAGCTGACCCTCACGCACTGAACTGCTGTGACGCACCGCCCACATGCAGCGCCCGTCCCCACTACATTCAGTGGTGTGACGACCGTGAGCCCGCTGCCGGACCCGCAGGTACGCACGCCCATGCCACCGGTGGCCCCGGGCAGTGGCGGCCTGGTGGACCGGCACGGGCGGACGGCGACCGACCTGCGGGTGTCGCTGACCGACCGCTGCAACCTGCGCTGCACCTACTGCATGCCGCCCGAGGGCCTGGACTGGCTGCCCAAGGTCGAGCAGCTCACCGACGAAGAGGTCGTCCGGCTGGTGCGCATCGGGGTCGAGCAGCTGGGCATCACGGAGGTCCGCTTCACCGGCGGCGAGCCGATGCTGCGCCCCGGGCTGCCCGGCATCGTCGCGGCCACCACCGCACTCCTGCCCCGCCCCGAGGTCAGCCTGACCACCAACGCCGTCGGCCTGGCCCGGATGGCGCCGGCGCTGGCCGCCGCCGGGCTGGACCGGATCAACGTCAGCCTGGACACCCTGGACCGCGCCCGGTTCAAGCAGCTCACCTACCGCGACCGGCTGCCCGACGTGCTCGCCGGGCTCCAGGCCGCCAAGGACGCCGGCCTCACCCCGGTGAAGATCAACACGGTGCTGCTGCGTGGCATCAACGAGCACGACGCCGTCCCGCTGCTCGACTACTGCCTCGAGCACGGCTACGAGCTGCGCTTCATCGAACAGATGCCGCTGGACGCCCACCACGCCTGGACCCGCGGCGAGATGGTCACCGCCGAGGACATCCTGGCCCAGCTCAACGCCGCCCACACCCTCGTCCCGGACGTCGAGGAGCGTGGCGCGGCGCCGGCCGAGCGCTGGCTGGTCGACGGCACCGGGCTGACCGTGGGCGTCATCGCCTCGGTCACCCGCTCCTTCTGCGGCGCCTGCGACCGCACCCGGCTCACCGCCGACGGGCAGATCCGCAACTGCCTGTTCGCCCGCGAGGAGTCCGACCTGCGCCTCGCCATGCGGGACGGCGCCACCGACGCCGAGCTCGCCGACCGCTGGCGGATCGCCACGCTGTCCAAGCTGCCCGGCCACGGCATCGACGACCCGAGCTTCCTGCAGCCCAGCCGGCCGATGTCGGCCATCGGAGGCTGAGCCCGATGACCAGCAGCGCGCCCGGCACCGTGACGGTGCGGTACTTCGCCGGCGCCCGCGCGGCCGTCGGGATGGACACCGAGACCCGGGAGGCCGCGACCCTGGCCGACCTGGTGGGGCAGATCGTCGAGGCGCACGGCGAACGTCTGGAGCGGGTGCTCACCGCCTGCTCGTTCCTGGTGGACGGAACCTCGACCCGGGACCGGGCGTTGGTGCTGGCGCCCGGCGCGGTGGTGGACGTCCTGCCCCCGTTCGCCGGCGGATGAGGAGACGACGATGAGCGTGTTCGGAAGGGCGAAGGCCAAGGTCGAGGAGCTGCTGGGCCGCGCCGAACAGGTGTACGGCGAGTCCCACGGCGACGCGGCCGCCACGCTCGACGGCGAGGCCCGCCGGCTGGAGGGCGAGGCCGAGGAAGAGCAGGCCGAGGAGCAGGAGGGCCGGCCGGGCGAGGCCCGGCACCGCGACGACGACGGGCTCGCCGGCGCGCGCTGAGGCGCCGGGCCGCCGCGGCTACACCCGCAGCCGGATGGCGACGAGCGCGACGTCGTCCTCGGGGCGGCCCTGCACCAGCCGGTCCAGCAGCTCGTCGCACAGCTCGTCCAGCGACACCCCCGCCAGGTCGGTGGCCGCCGCCCGCAGCCGGGCCATCCCCTCGTCGAGGTCCCCGTCGCGGCGCTCGATGAGCCCGTCGGTGTAGAGCAGCACCGTCGTCCCCGCGTCGAGGGTGATCACCGACTCCCCGCGGCGCACCGAGGCGTCCACGCCGAGCAGCAGCTCCCCCCGCCAATCCCCGAGCGCGGCCAGCGTGCCGTCGGGGTTGATGATCAGCGGGGGCAGGTGCCCGGCGTTGGTCCAGCGCATCCGGGTCACCCCGCGCGCCGCCTCGGCCTGGGTCTGCTCGAAGCTGGCCACCGCCGCCGTCGCGTAGGTGCCCAGCTTCAGCTGCTCCATGGCGGCGTCCAGGCCGCGCAGGACCTCCACCGGACCGGCGTCGCTGTAGGTGGCGATGCCCCGCAGCAGCGCGCGCAGCTGGCCCATGGCCGCGGCGGCCGCGGTGTCGTGGCCGACGACGTCCCCGATGACCAGCATCATCGCGCCGGAGGGCTGCAGGAAGGCGTCGTACCAGTCACCGCCCACCCGGGCCGCCTCGGCCGCCGGGGCGTACCGGACGGCGACGTCGGCACGCTCGTGCTCGAAGGGGCCGGTGAGCAGGCTGCGCTGCAGCTCCTCGGCGAGCTGGCGCTGCTGGCTGAACAGCCGGGCGTTGTCCAGGGCGAGCCCGGCCCGGTCGGCCACCTCCCGCGCGGTGACCAGCTCGGCGTCCGTGGGCGTGCGGGAGCCGTCGAAGTACAGCGTCAGCACGCCGAGGATCCGTCCCCGGCCGCGCAGCGGCAGGGTGATCCCGGACGAGGTGCCCAGCACCTGCAGCAGCTCGCGGGCCTCGCCGTCCGGGAGCAGGTCGACCACGTCGTCGGCCGCGGAGACCACCCCCTCACCCAGCAGCGCCCGCACCACGGGGGACGTCACCGGCATCGACAGCAGCCGGACCGCGGCGTAGCGCTCGACCAGGGCCCGCCGCGACGGATCGGTGTGCCACCAGCCGACGTCACGGGGGCGGCCGTCGTCCTGGACCACGGTCAGCACGCACCAGTCGCCCAGCGCGGGCACCACCAGCCGGGGGAGGCGCGCCATGGCGATGCCGGCGTCCAGGGTGCCGGCCAGCTCGGCGCTGACCCGGGCGAGCATGGCCAGCCGTTCCTGGGCGACCCGGCGCTCGGTGACGTCGCTGAAGTAGAGGAGCAGCCCGTCGCCGGCGGGGACGACCTGGACCTCGAACCAGCGGTTCAGCGGGTGCGGGTAGAAGCCCTCGACCGTCGCGGCGACCCGGGTGGCCGCGACCTCGCGGTAGGTGCGGCCGAAGTCGTTGTCGGCGTTGGCCGGGAACGCCGTCCAGTAGTCGGTGCCCACCAGCTCCCGGCGGGACTGGCCGACGACGGCCTCACCGGCGGGGTTGACGTAGGTGATGCGCCAGTCGCCGTCGACGGCCATGAAGCCGACCGGCATCGCCTCGACCACGCGCTTGCCGGCCCGCCACGGCACCTCGCGCACCTCCACGGTGGTCTGCTCACCGAAGACGCACCGGAGAAGCACTCCCTGAGCTGGACCCGAGTCATCCAGTTATGTCACGGGGCGGGTCCCCGGGGCAAGCCGCCTCACGGGCAGGCGACCCACTCCTCCTCGCCGTCGGTGAAGACCTGGCGCTTCCAGATGGGCAGCCGGGCCTTGACCTCGTCGACCAGTTCGGCGCAGGCGGTGAAGGCCGCGCCCCGGTGCGCGGCGCTGACCGCGCAGGCCAGCGCGACGTCACCGATGCCCAGCAGCCCGACCCGGTGGGAGACCGCGACCGCCCGGACGTCGGGGCGGGCGGCGAACTCCGCGGCGATCTCGGCGATGAGGTCCGGCGCGCTGGGGTGCCCCACGTACTCGAGCTCGGTGACCGACCGGCCGCCGTCGTGGTCGCGGACGACACCGGAGAACGACACCACGGCACCGGCCGCCTTGTCGGCGACCGCGGCCTCGTGCTCGGCGACCGAGAGCGGCTCGTCGGTGACTGCGGCCAGCAGCGGAGGGGTGCTCACGGTCGCGAAGTTACCCGCGCCCGGCCCGCGGTGGACGAGGCATAGGAACCTTTCCACCCGGTCTTCGGCCGAAAACCGGGTGGAAAGCTTCCTATGCCTGGGGGGTGCCGGGGGGCACGTCGAGGTCGACCGGGTCGGCCAGCCCGGTGCAGTCGACCTCGATGACCTCGTGAGCGGCCAGGTAGCGGCGGGCCCCCTCGTCGCCGGTCGCACTCTCCGCCACGCCCGCCCAGTGCTCGCGGCCCAGCAGCACCGGGTGCCCGCGGACCCCGTCGTAGGTGGGCACGGCCAGCACGTCGGGCGCCGCGTGCTCGGCCATCCGGGCCAGGGCGTCCGCCGTCATCCCCGGCATGTCGACCAGCAGCACCAGGACGGCGTCCACCCGGCCCGGCCAGCCGCGCAGCCCGTCCAGCCCGGTGCGCAGCGAGGAGGCCATGCCGGTCTCCCAGTCGGCGTTGGCCAGCACGGTGGCCCCGCCCAGGTCGGCGGACCGCCAGACGTCGACCGCCCGGGCACCGAGGACGACGAGCACCGGGTCGCACGCCGCCGTCGCCGTCCGGACCGCCCGTTCGACCAGGAGGCTGCCCTCGTACTCGACCAGCGCCTTCGGCATCCCGTACCGGCGGCCGCCACCCGCGGCGAGGACCAGCGCGGCGACGGGTCGGTCGGAGGTCACTCCCCCACCCTGTCAGACGTCCGATCCGTGCTTTCGGTACCGAAAGCCCGGCACGCACCCCTCAGCGGGTGTAGACGGTGACGTCGGCGGCCTTCACCGACGCCCACACCGGCGCGCCCGGGACCAGCCCGAGCTCGGCGAAGGACGTCGCGGTCACGTCGGCGGTCAGCGGCACCTCCCCGGCCAGGTCGCAGCGCACCACCGAGCCGTGCGGGGTCGCCGCGGCCAGCCGGGCCGGCCACACGTTGCGCGGACTCCCGGCCGGGCGCTCCAGGTACAGCGACACCGACGCCGGCCGGACGGCGACGAACACCGGCCCGGTTGCCTCCCCCCCGACCGACACCACCCCGCCGCCGTCCAGCCGCACGGTGGTCCCGGCGCCGGTGCCGGGCAGCAGCACCAGCCCCACCAGGCGGGCCACGTAGTCGGTGCGCGGCCGCCGGGCCACCTCCGCCGGGGTGCCGGTCTGCACGACGCGGCCGTCCTCCACCACGACGACCCGGTCGGCGAGCGCCATCGCGTCGACCGGATCGTGGCTGACCAGCACGGCGGAGCCGGCGAACTCGGCGAGGTGCCGGCGCAGCTCGGCCCGCACGGTCAGCCGGGTGCGGGCGTCCAGCGCCGACAGCGGCTCGTCGAGCAGCAGCAGCCGGGGGTCGACGACCAGCGCCCGGGCCAGCGCGGCCCGCTGCGCCTGCCCGCCGGACAGCTCTCCGGGCCGGCGGTCGCCGAGCCCGGCCAGGTGGACCCGCGCCAGCCACTCCTCGGCGGCCGCACGCGCGGGCGCCCGGCGGACCCCGCGGGTGCGCAGCCCGAAAGCGACGTTCTCGGTGACCGACAGGTGCGGGAACAGCAGGTGGTCCTGGAAGACCATGCCCAGCGACCGCTCGTGCGCCGGCACGTGGTCGCGACCGTCGTCCCAGACGGTGTCGCCGTCCAGCGCGACCCGGCCGCCGTCCGGGGGCAGCAGCCCGGCGAGCACCCGCAGGAGCGTGGACTTGCCGGCGCCGTTGGGCCCCAGGACGGCGAGCACCTCGCCGTCGGCGACGGTCAGGTCGACGTCCAGGTGCAGCGCACCGCGCTGGACGACGACGTGCGCGGCCAGCGTCATACGACGGCGCTCCGGCCCAGCCAGCGGTCCCGGAGCAGCAGCAGGGTGCCCAGCGAGACGGCGAGCAGCACCAGGGACAGCACGATCGCCGCCTCCGGGTCGCGCTGCAGGGCGAGGTACACCGCCAACGGCATGGTCTGCGTCGTCCCCGGGAAATTGCCGGCGAAGGTGATCGTGGCGCCGAACTCGCCGAGCGCCCGGGCCCAGCAGAGCACCGCGCCGGCAGCGACGCCCGGCGCGACCAACGGCAGCGTGACCCGGCGGAACGTCGTCCAGCGGTCGGCGCCCAGGGTGGCCGCGGCGTCCTCGAACCGGGCGTCGGCCGCCCGCAGCGCGCCCTCGACGCTGATCACCAGGAACGGCATGGCCACGAACGTCTCGGCGATGACCACGGCGGTCGTGGTGAACGGGATGCTCACTCCCAGGTGCTCGTACAGCGGCCGGCCGAGGATGCCCTGCCGGCCGATCACCAGGAACAGCGCGACGCCGCCGACCACCGGCGGCAGCACCAGCGGCACGGTGACCAGCGCCCGCAGCACCGACCGGCCCCGGATGCGGGAGCGCGCCAGAACCCAGGCGATCGGCACGCCCAGCAGGAGCGAGACGACGGTGGCGACGGTGGCCGAGAACAGCGACAGGCGCAGCGCCTGACCGACCTCCTGCTGGGCCAGCTGCGGTCCGATCGACGACCACGGGGCCCGGATGACCAGGCCCAGCAGCGGCAGGACGAGGAACGCGATGCCCAGCAGGGCCGGGACGAGCAGCGGGACCGGTACACCTCCCTCTCCCCGCCTGCTCACGGGGTGCGGAAGCCGGCCGCGGTCAGTGCCCGCCGGCCGGCGTCAGAGGTCACCAGGTCCAGGAACGCCTGCGCGGCGTCGGGGTTGGGGGCGGCGGCCAGGACGCAGATCGGGTAGTCGTTGACCTCCTGCTCGGCCTCCGGGAAGGAGATGCCCTCGACGCCGGAGCCGGCGGCCCGCACGTCGGTGGCGTACACCAGAGCCGCGTCGACCTCGCCGAGCTGGACCTTGGTCAGCGCGGCCTTGACGTCCTCCTCCTCGGTGTCCGGCTTCGCGGTGATCCCGGCGTCGGCGAAGACCGCCTGCGCCGCGGCGCCGCAGGGCACGTCGGTGGCGCAGAGGGCCAGGGTGAGGTCGGCGTCGCCGAAGTCGGCCAGGCCGGTCACCTTGCCGGGGTTGCCCGCAGGTACCGCGATCTCGAGCACGTTCTCGGTGAAGACGGTCGGGTCGGCCGCCTGCAGACCGGCGTCGGTGACCACGGTCATCTGCTTCTCGTTGGCCGAGGCGAACACGTCGGCCGGCGCACCCTGCGTCAGCTGGGTGGCCAGGGCGGAGCTGCCGGCGAAGTTGAACTGCACGTGGAGCCGGGGGTTCTGCTTCTCCAGCTGATCACCGAGGTCGCCGAAGACGTCGGTCAGCGAGGCGGCGGCGAAGACGGTGAGCGTGCCGGTGAGCTCACCTCCCGACGACGTGCCGGCAGACGACGAGCCCGTGCCGGCGTCGGCCGCCGTCCCGCCGCAGGCGGACAGCACGAGCAGGACGGCGAGGGTCAGCAGCCGCTTCACGGCACGTCCACGCTGACCTGGGTGGCCTTGACCGTGGCGACGGCCCGGACGCCGACCTCCAGGCCCAGCTCGTCGGCGGCCTCGCGGGACATCAGCGACACCACCCGGAACGGTCCGGCCTGGATCTCCACCTGGGCCATCACGGTGTCCCGGACGACCCGGGTGACCAGGCCGGCGAACCGGTTGCGGGCCGAGGACGACCGGGTGGTGCCCGGCTGGGGTGCCTCGTGCAGCTCGCTGGCCACCCGCGCGAGGTCGGCGCCGTCGACCTGGGCCGGGCCGCCCGCCCCGCGGGTGGCGGCGAGCCGTTCGCTGTCGATCCAGCGGCGGACGGTGTCGTCGCTCACGCCGAGCAGCGCGGCTGCTTCGGCGATGCGATAGGAAGCGGGCACGACGCGCAGGCTAACCCCGCAGGTACGGAGCCACAATGCCCGAGCCTCCGCATCCGCGGAGGCGCCCCCCCGACGTCCCGTCGCCCAGCCGGGAAGGCGGGAAGGCGGGAAGGCGGGACAGGCGGTCTCACCTGGGCGTCGTTTGTCGATCACGGGCGCCGGGCAGCAGGCGGCCGTGCCTCCCCGTACCGAGACCCATGCCGACGGCCAGACATCCGCAGGACGCTCCGCGTCGGTGCGCACCCGCCGCATCCGGCAGACCGCGCGCGAGGTGCTCGGGTACGAGGAGTTCCGCCCCGGCCAGGAGGCGGCGATGCAGGCCATCACCGCCGGCCGCGACACCCTGGCCGTGCTGCCGTCGGGCGCCGGCAAGTCGGCGGTCTACACCGTCGCCGGCTTGCTGATGGAGGGCCCGGTCCTCGTCATCTCACCGCTGATCGCCCTGCAGCGGGACCAGGTGCAGCGGCTCCAGGAGCTGGGCCCCGAGGTCGGCGAGGCGGCGCTGCTGAACTCGTCCCTCTCGGCCGTCGAGCACCAGGCCGTGCTGGACGGACTGGGTGACGGAACGGTCCGCTTCTGCTTCCTCGCCCCCGAGCAGCTGGCCAAGCCGGAGGTGGTCGCGGCCTTCCGCCAGGCCGGCCCCGCGCTGTTCGTCG
>JAOPUQ010000453.1 GCA_025963425.1 Modestobacter sp.
GCCCGCCGCGCGGTCGGGCTCTGGCTGGCCGCCGCGTGGGCGGTGCTGTACGGGGTCTTCCTCAGCGTCTTCGCCGAGGCCGCCCAGGGCGGCGAGTTCTGGGCGGTGTCCAGCAGCCGGATCTCCCTGCTGCTGACCGTCCTCGCGCTGCCGCTGGCCCGGGGCACGTCCCTGCGCCTGCCGCGGAGCGCCGTCCCGCTGGCGGTCGGGAACGGCCTGCTGATCCTCGGCGGGGTCTCGGCATTCGCCTTCGCCACCCAGGCCGGCCTGGTCAGCGTGGTGTCGGTGCTGGCGACGCTGTCACCGGTGGTGACCGTCGCGCTGGCGGTCGTCGTGCTGCGCGAGAGGCTGTTCTGGCGTCAGCACGCCGGACTGGCCGCGGCCATCGCCGGTGTGGTGCTGCTCGCGGCCGGGTGAGGGCAGCACGCAGACCGGGGGCCGCGGCCGCCTGGCGGTCGCGACCCCCGGCCGGGTCGGATCCCCGGGACCAGTGCTGTCCCGGGGAGGCGTTCACCCGCGCAGTCGAACCTGCCGCTGCTCCCGCACCGATCGCGCCAGGGCGTCGATGAGCTCGACGCTGCGCAGCCCGTCGACCCCGGAGGGGCTGGGCTCGTGCCCGCGCAGCACCGCCTCGGCGAAGTTGGCGATCGTCGTGACGAAGGACCCCGCCGTGTCCACCTCGCGCTCGCTGCTGCCGCTGCGGCCCACCACCGCGATGCGGCCCCGCAGGTTGGGCCGGGTCACGTCGTGTCCCAGGATCGTGCCCTCGGTCCCGTAGATCGCGAGGTTCGGCTGGTAGCCGGGAACCGTCTGGTTGGCGTTGACGTAGGCCAGCGCCCCGTTGTCGAAGCGCAGCAGCGCCAGCGCCGCGGTGTCGACCTCGAACCCTTCTTCGACGTCGACCAGGGCCGTGACCTCGGTGATCTCCGCATCCAGCAGGTAGCGCAGCAGGTCGTACCCGTGCACCCCCAGGTTGTGCATCACCCCGGCGCCGGCCAGCTCGGGATCGGTGCGCCAGCCCTTGGGCAGGAAGCGCCCGGGGCTGATCTCCAGCTGGGCCAGCCGGACGGACCCGATCTCCCCGTCGGCCAGCAGCTGCCGGATGTGGTCCATGCCCTCGTGGTTGCGCGTCTGGAACGTGGTGCCGAGGTGGACCCCGGCGTCCGCGCACGCGGCCACCGCGCGCTCGGCGTCCGCGATCGTGGTCGCCAGGGGCTTGTCGGACAGGACGTGCTTGCCGGCGCGCGCGGCGGCCACCACCTGGTCGGCGTGCATCGCGTTCGGGGTCGCCAGGTAGACGGCGTGCACGGCCGGGTCGTCCAGCAGCGCCTGGTAGTCGTCATAGGCCGAGGCGGCGCCGAAACGCTCGGCGAACTCCTTCGCCCGCGTGGCATCGCGGCTCACCACGCCGGCCAGCGTGCTGTTGGTCGCGGCCTGCACCGCCGGCGCGATCTCATTGGTCGCGATGCCGCCCAGGCCGACGATCCCCCAGCCGACCTTGTCCACGTCGCTCATCGGTCGGCCTCGCTGCCGCTGCCGTTCGGGATGACCGGGAGCAGCAGGCAGGAGGGGTGGTCCGGGCCGGTGTGGACCGTCACGTCGCCGCCGAAGATGTGCTCCGGGCGGTCCCGCGGGTCGTCGTGCTTGAACGGACCGACCCCGTTCCACACGCCACCGAGCTTCTCCCCACCGTCGGCGATGTCGCCGGGGTAGACGTAGTCCTTCCCCCGGACGGTGAGCGCGATGCGGTGACCGGGCGGGACGACGATGCAGGTCGGCCAGATCTCCACGTCGAGCTCGTAGACGGTGCCCGGCGTCAGCGGCTGGATCTCGTCGTGCGTGTGGTACGGCCGGTAGGGGAGGGTCAGCTCCGGGTCCAGCTTGCGGTGCGAGGCCCGCAGCCAGCCCTGCGCGACGGGGGTGTGCGGGTCCAGGGCGCCGTGGAACACGACCTCCTTGAGGTCGGGACCGAAGACCCGCACCACCAGGAAGAGGTCGGCGTCCTCGGTCGCCGAGGACACGAAGAGCTTGGCCGCCAGCGGCCCGGTGAGCTCGGTCTCGGCCTCGACCGGGGGAGTGAGGAAGGTGACGCCGTCCCCGAATCCCGCGTAGGTGACCTGCCCCTGCTGGGCCGGCGGCTCGGCGGAGAGCGTGAGGTGTTCCGCGTCGAGGGCGTAGCTGGTCCACTGCGTGCGGGCCAGCGGCCACTCCTGCTCGTGCCGTTCGACGAAGCGCTCGCCGGGGTGCCGCACCTGGAGGACCACCGGGGGCTGGCTGTCCCAGCCGGTGTCCTCGCCCTTGAGGAAGTGGCCGAAGAACCGCTTCTGCAGCTCCACGCCGTAGTCGGTGTAGAACTCGGTCCAGTGCTCCAGACCGTGCACCTCGAGCCACTTCTGCTCGCCGGCCGCGCGGACGAAGCCCTCGAAGTTGCCGCGGGGGTGCAGGCCCTGGCCGCCCCAGTTCGCCGAGGACAGCAGCGGCGTCCGGACCTTGCTCCAGTCCGGCATGCGCGACTGCCAGAACTCGTCGGTGTCCAGCTTGTGGGCCAGGCAGTCCTCGTAGAAGTTGCGCCGCTTGGCGCCCAGCTGCTCCTCGGTCAGGGTCTCCGGCCCGGAGACCCAGTCACCGGTCAGCCGGCTCTTGTGACCGTTGGCGCCCCGGCCGTTCTGGACGGTGTAGACCTGCGCCTCCGACCAGGACTTGCTGAACCCGTTGCAGAAGATCCCGCCGTGATGGGCCATGTCCCGGTAGAAGTCGGCGGCGCCCTCCCAGGTGCAGATCGCGGCCAGGTGCTCGGGCTGCAGCGCCGCGGTCTGCCACTGGTTCTCCGCGAAGTAGGAGATCCCGTTGAGCCCGACCTTGCCGTTGGACCACGGCTGGACGCCGGCCCAGTCGACGCAGATGGCCAGGTCCTGGGCCTCCCGCAGCGACCAGATGTCGATGACGCCCTCGGACGTCCCGGCGCCCCGGCTGTCCACCCGGATGACGACGTACCCGTCCGGAACCCACTTCTCCGGGTCGACGACCTCCCAGACCTGGTACTTGTTGGTCGACCCGGTCGGCACGTCCGGGTGCTCGGCGCACATCAGGTTCCACTGGTGGGCGTAGCCGTCCTCGAAGTGCAGCTGCTTGCCGTACGGACCGAGGGTCATGATCACCGGGTAGGCGCCCTCCTGCACCGGCCGGTAGATGTCTGCGCGCAGCACCACCCCGTCGTCCATCGCGATCGGCATGTCCCAGTCGATCCGCATGCCGTCACGCAGCTCGGACTTCTCCCTGTGGCGCATCGTTCTCCTTCGTCGTCGTCTGTCGTGCTGGGGGAGTGGTGCCAGGCCGGCCGGTGCACCCGGGCGTACCGGCCGGCAGGAGGGCTCAGCCGACCTGGCGCTCGGCGGCGATCACTTCTTGCATGAGCAGGTCCCAGACGTGCCCCTTGACGTCGTGGAACCGCGGGGTCGACAGCGTGTCCCGCGTCCGGGGGTGGGGGATCCCCACGTCGATCACCTCGTGGATGCGGCTGGGCCGACCCTTGAGGACGACCACCCGGTCGCCCATGAGCACGGCCTCGTCGATCGAGTGCGTCACGAACAACATGGCGATGGGCCGTTGCTCCCAGATCCGCAGCAGCTCGAACTGCAGGATCTCCCGGGTCTGGGCGTCGATGGCGGAGAAGGGCTCGTCCATCAGCAGGACCTGTGGTTCCACGGCCAGCGCCCGGGCCAGGCCGGCGCGCTGCTGCATGCCCCCGGACAGCTGGTGCGGATAGGACTTCTCGAACCCGGCCAGCCCGACCATCTTGATGTACTTGGGGACCGTCTCCTCGATCTGCTCCTTGGGTGCGCCCTGCAGCTTCAGCCCGTAGGCCACGTTGTTGTAGACGCTCTTCCACGGGAACAGCCCGAAGTGCTGGAAGACCATGCTCACCCCGGGCATCGGCCCGTTGAGCGGCTTCCCGTCGACGGTCACCGTGCCGGAGTTGAGTCGGGTCAACCCGTCGATGCACCGCAGCAGGGTGGTCTTGCCGCAACCGGACGGGCCGACGATGGAGACGATCTCCCGGTCCTTCACGGTCAGGTCGATGCCTTCGAAGACGGTCAGGTCGCCGTAGTTGACGCGGCCCTGGGAGACGACGACCCGGGCGGCGTCGGACGGCGCGGCGCCGGGCGAGGCGCCACGCCCGGTCGATGCGGTGGGCGTGCGGCCAGCGGATCGGGTCATTGCCTTGCTCCTTGTCCGGTGCGGTCAGGCGGACGGGATGAGGGGGAGGAGCAGGTGGGACTGCCGGTCCCCGCCGGTGTGGACGGTGACGGTGCCGGAGAACAACTCGGCGGGGCGGTCCCGCGGGTCCTCGTGCAGGAACGGGCCGCATCCGGTCATCGGGTTCTTCATGTTCGACAGGTGCTCGGCCGGACCGGGGTAGACGTAGTCCTTGCCGCGGACGTCGAGCTGGACGGTGTAACCGGCCGGGACGACGAGGCAGGTGGGCCAGATCTCGATGTCGAGTTCGTAGACCGTGCCCGGCTGGAGCGGCTGCACCTCGTCGTGGGTGTGGTAGGGCCGGTACGGCAGGCTCAGCTTGGGATCGAGCTTGCGGTGCGAGGCCCGCAGCCACCCCTGGGCGACGGGGGTGTGCGGGTCCAGCGCGCCGTGGAAGACCACCTCCTCGCCCTCGGGGGAGAAGACCCGCAGCACGAGGAAGAGGTCGGCGTCCGCGGTGCTGGACTCGACGAACAACTTCGCCGCAATGGGCCCGGTCAGCTCGGTCTCCGCCTGGAGCGGACCGAAGGTGAACGACGCGCCGTCACCGGTGGTGTCGTACGCGAGTGACGCGGCGGCCTGCGGCACGTCGGTGCCGAGCGCGCCGGTGGCCGCGTCGAGGTAGACCCGGGTCCACTCCGTGCGCTCCAGCGGCCAGGACTGCTCGTGCCGGACCTCGAAGGTGCTGTCGACGTGCCGGATGTTCAGCTGCAGGGGCGGCTGCTGGTCCCAGCCGTTGTCCTCACCCTTGAGGAAGTGGTCGAAGAAGCGGAGCTGCAGCTGCCGGCCGTAGTCGGTGTAGAAGTGGCTCCAGTGCTCCAGGCCGTGCACCTCCAACCACTTCTGCGGTGATGCCGACCGCAGGTAGCCCTCGATGTTGCCGCGCAGGTGGAGCCCCTGACCTCCCCAGTTCGCGGTGGACAGCAGCGGCACGGTGATCTTCTCGAAGTCCGGCGTCCGCTCGGCGTACAGCTCGTCGTCGAGGGGGTGCCGCAGGTAGTCCTCGCCCAGGGTGGTCAGGTTGGCGGCGAGCTCCTCCTCGCTCAGCGTCTCGTCGCCGCACACCAGCAGGCCGGAGTTCGGGTCGCGCGGGCCGTTCGTGCCGCGCCCGTACTGGACGGTGGTCACCTGCATCGGGATCCAGTTGGCGACGAAGGTGCACAGGATCCCGCCGTGGTGGCTCATGTCGCGGTACCAGTCCGAGGCGCCCTCCCAGGTGCAGATGGCCGCGAGGTGCGGCGGCTGCAGTGCGGCGACCTGCCACTGGTTCATGGCGTAGTAGGAGATGCCGTTCAGACCGACCTTGCCGTTGCTGAACGGCTGCGTGCCGGCCCACTCGATGCAGTCGTGGAAGTCCTGCGTCTCGCGCGCGGACCACAGGTCCATCCGCCCCGGAGTCCGCCCCGCGCCCCGGGAGTCGACCCGGATGCAGACGTAGCCCTCCGGAATCCACTTCTCCGGGTCGACGACCTCCCAGTTCTGGAAGCGGTTCGTGGAGCCGGCGGTGACGTCGGGATGGTTGCGGGCCATGATCTCCCACGACGTCTCATATCCCTGCTGGAAGGGCAGCCCCTTCCCGTACGGCCCGTAGGTGAGCAGCACCGGGAACTGGCCGTCGGCGGCAGGGCGGTAGACGTCGGCCCGCAGGACCAGCCCGTCGTCCATCTCGATCGGCACGTCCCACTCGATGACGATGCCTTCGGGGGTGGTCTCGCTGTGGTGTGCGCCAGGGGTCTCGACCTGAGTCACGGGGTTCTCCTTCTCGATGGGAGCCCGTTGCGCCGCGGTTCGGCGGCGAGGGCCCGATGCGCCCTGGGGCGCGGGTGGATCCGGTGGGTGCTGCGGGCCGGGCGTCAGCGCCCGTACCAGGGCAGGAAGCGCCTGCGGGCGAGCGTCAGCAGCGCCCGCGTCCCGACGACGAACACGGTCAGGAGGACGACGCCCACGAAGGCCTCGTTCTGCTGGAAGCTGCGGGTCTGCATGAGGATCGAGTAGCCGAGGCCCGGCACGCCGGCGAGGAACTCGACGGCGACGGCGGTGACGAGTGCGCGGGCGATGGCCAGCTGGAGGCCGGCGATCAGGTACGGGATCGCGTTGCGGAGCGCGATGCCGAACCAGATGTTGTGCACCTTGGCCCGGAAGGTGCGGGCGACGTCGAGGTACTCCTTGGGGATCGACCGGGATCCGTCCGCGGTCGTGACCACGATCGGCAGGAACGCCGACAACGCGACGGCGACGAGCCGTGTCTCGCTGGTGTAGCCCAGCCAGATGGTCATCAGCGGGACGACCGCGACCATGGGAAGGGTGTACAGCGCGCTGACGTAGGAGGTGAAGAACCAGCGGACCAGTCGGATCCGGCCCATGGCCAGGCCCAGCAGGGTCCCGGCCACCGCTCCGATGACCACGCCCTCGATGACCGACCAGATGGTCGCCCAGGCGTCCTGCCAGAACTTCTCGGTGGCGAACACCTCCGGAACCGCCTGTGCCACCGCGGTGGGGCGGGCGACGAAGTCCGATCCCAGGGCCCGGGCAGCCAGCTCCCACAGCGCCAGCAGCGCCACCCCCGCCAGTGTGCGCAGCAGCCAGTCCGGCGGCCTCCGGCGCTCGCGCCGGCGCTCACCGGGAGGAACCGCCTGACCGGGCCCCGACGGTTCGCCGGGCAGGGGCACCGCCTCGGTGGCGGCGGAACCCAGCCCCGCGGACGGTGCGCTGACCGGGCGACCGGCCCCCGCGCCGGCATGGATCTGTGGCTGCTCGGTCACTCGGAGAGTCCTTCCCGCCATCCGGCGAAGCGCCGCTCGACCACGCCGCTGACTCCCATGAGAGCCACCGCGATCACCGAGATGACCAGCGTGACCGCCAGTGCGCCGGCGGAGTCGAAGTTGGTCGACGCCCGGATCAGCAGGTCGCCGACCCCCGTCGCGTTGAGGAACAGCTCCGCGATGATCGTGCCGACCAGCGCGCCTGCGATGCCCTGCTTGAGACCGGTCACCGCGTACGGGACCGTGTAGGGGATCACCACGTCGGCCCAGAGCTGCCGCTCGGTCGACCCGTAGGAGTGGGCGACGTCCAGCAGCCGCACCGGCACGCTGCGGGCGCCTTCCATGGCACTGATCAGGATCGGGAAGATCGCGGTCAGCACGACGACCAGGACCTTGGCCCGGAAGTCGAATCCGAGCCCGCTCAGGATGAACGGCACCAGGGTGATCACCGGGATGGCGTAGAGCGCGTAGACGTAGGTCTCCAGGGCAGCGGTGATCAGCGGGAACCGGGCGAACACCAGCCCCAGGGGCAGCCCCAGGACCATGGAGATCCCCAGGCCGGTGAGGAAGATGCGGCCCGAGGACCACAGTGCCGTGCCGAGTTCCCCGTTGCTGACGAGTTCACCGAGCCGGGTCATCGTCGCGGTGAAGCTCGCCAGCAACGGGCCGGTCCCGGCCGAGACCAGCTGCCACACCACCGCCAGGACGACCAGGCTCAGCACGTACACGGCATATCGGGCCGCTCGGTTGTCGGTGGAGTTCACGGACCAGAGCCCCCCTCGGTCGCGGGCCGGTGGATCAGTTGGTCGACTCGACGAGCGCCAGTGCCTCGTCGTAGACGCTCGGGTCGATGAGGTCCTCGTAGGTCGGGGCCTGCGCCTCGGTGATCGCGCCGGCGGCCACCTGCTCCTTGACGACGCCCATGAACTTCGCCTCGTCCTCGAGCCCGGAACCCTCGGGCCAGAAGTCGAAGTCGAGGAACAGCGCGACGGACTTCTGGGCCACCTCGATCGGCTGGCCGTTGTACTTGGCCGCGATCTCCGCGAAGCGGTCGCTGTTCGCCGGGTCGCGGATGAACTTGTTGGCCTCGATGTAGGCCGCGGTCATCCGGACGACGGCCTCGCGGTTCTTCGCGAGGTAGTCGTCGGTGACCACCTGCAGGACGTAGTGCGTCTCCGGGTTCACGTCCTTGACGAGGCTGATGACCTCCTCGACGTTCACGTCGGTGGTCGTCTCGATGAACGCCTCTTCGTCGTAGTGCAGGTTCGCGAGCTTGACCTGGCCCTGCACGAGGGCCTGGATCACCGGCGGGCCGGCGAAGTTGACGAACTTGACGTCGTCCACGGTGAGGCCGCAGGAGGCGAGCATGGTGACCGTGGAGTTGTAGCGGGCGCCGCCGGTCTGGTCGACGCCGATGGTCTGGCCCTCGAGGTCCTCGCAGCTGGTGATGTCGGGATCGGTCGAGGCGATGTAGTAGTCGGGCTTGTCCATCCCGACCACGCCCTTGAGCTCCGCGCCCTGGCCGCTCACGTTGACCAGGCTCGAGGTCGACGTCAGGGCCATGTCGACCTGGCCACCGATGACCGCCCGGATCGAGTCCGCCCCGTTGGAGAAGTTCTGCATCGTGACGTCGAGGTTGTACTTGTCGAGCAGGCCCTCCTCCTGGGCCACGAGCATCATGAGGCTGCCGTAGACGACCGGGGTGCCGGTGGTCCCGAAGGTGAGCGAGATCGGCTCCTGCGAGCCGGCCCCGCCTCCGGATGCGTCGGCGGGGGCGGCTTCGTCGCCGCCGCCTCCGCAGGCCGTGGCCACGACCGCCACGGCCAGGAGGGAGCCGATGAGGCGGGAACGTCGGGTTATCGGGCGATGAGCCACGGATTTCCTCCGGAGTGGATGCGGGGAACGGGGGCTGACACGGACGGTCAGTCCTCGAGCCGGGAACCCGCTCTGAGGCGGCCCGGGTGCGCCGAGAAAGTTATCGAGAGTGTGATCTGCGCAACGCTGTGCGTGACGCCAAAATGCATGCGCAGTCTTTGGGGCGGTTCCTAGAGACGCGGCGTCCCCGGGTGTGGGGAACTGGGCATTCCCCGTGCCCGTGGTCGACGCCGCGAGCCAGCCGGTGGCCGGGTCCGGGAGCAGCGTGACCAGCTGACCGACCGGTGCCTTCCAGGGGCTGGGCGGTCGGGTGCGGCGACAGCGGAGGAGACGGGTATGCACCGGTTGGACGGACAGGTGGCGATCGTCACCGGCGCGGGGACGGGCATCGGCCAGGCCACCGCAGTGGCGCTCGCCGGCGCCGGCGCCACCGTCGCCGTGGTCGGCCGGCGGGAGGGGCCGCTGGAGGAGACCGTCGCCGCGGTCTCGGCCCGGGGCGGCTCGTCGTTCGCCGCCCCGGTCGACGTCACCGACGCCGGCGCCGTCGAGGAGCTCCTCGCCGAGGTGACCCGGCGTTGCGGCCGGCTGGACGTGCTGGTCAACAACGCCGGGGTCAACGTGCCGCGGCGGGACATGTCCAGCGTGACGGTGGCCGACTGGACCGCGGTGCTCCAGGCCAGCCTGACCGGTACCTTCCTGATGGCCCACGCCGCGCTGCCGCTCATGCGCCGTCAGCGCTCCGGCACGATCATCAACGTCTCCTCCATGGCGGGCATGCACGCCAGCGCCCTGACCGGGCCGGCGTACAACGCCGCGAAGGCGGGGGTGAACTCGCTGACCGAGTCGCTCAACCTCGGCGAGCGGCGGCACGGCATCCGGTCCTGTGCGATCTGCCCGGGTGAGGTGTCCACGCCGATCCTCGAGCACCGGCCGGAGCCGCCGACAGCACAGGCGCGGGCGACCATGCTGCAGCCGGAGGACGTCGCGGCGACCGTTCTGTTCGTCGCCGCGCTGCCACAGCGGGCCACCGTGGAGCTGCTCAGCGTCTTCCCGACCGAGCAGCGCGACTGGACCGCCGAGCTGCGTCAGTCCCGCCCGGACGAGAGCGTGCCGCGCCCCTGATCGGCGACCGGCCAGCCGAGCCACGCCAGCACGTTCGCCCCCATCACCGCCTCGACGTCCTCGGCGGAGAGGAAGTCCAGGTCCTCCCGGAACAACCGGACGAGGTCGGGGTAGCTGCCCCGCAGCCGGGACAGGTCCGATCCCCAGAAGAGCCGTCGCGGCCCGTAGGCGTCGTAGAGCCGGCGGAGGAACGGGTGCAGCGCCGGGTACGGGTAGGGCTCGGTGCTGTAGCAGGGGGCGGCGGTGACCTTGACCGAGACGTTCTCCAGGCCGCTCAGCGCCACCAGGGCATCGATCTCCGGGGCGATCGCCGCATCCGTGACCTGGCCGGTCAGCCCCAGGTGGTCGACCGCCAGGCGCAGTCCCGGACGGGACCGGGCGATGCGGGCGAGCGCGTCGAGCTGACCCGAGGCCAGCAGCATGACCGGCACCTGCTGCTCCTCGGCGAAGGCCCACAACCACTCCGCCGCCGGGTCGTCGACCCGCCCGGCGTCCGCGGGCAGGAAGACCAGACGTATGCCGGCGACGACCGGGTCCCGTAGCAGTTCACGGACCGGACCGGGGTCGCCGGTGCGCAGGTCCACCCGGGCCATCACCCGGAACGCGTCCGGCGCCTCGGTCGCGCAGGCCACCGCGTAGTCGTTGCGGTACCCCTCGAAGAACGGCGGCACGAGGACCGCGCGGTCGACGCCCGCGGCGCGCATCTCCCCGAGCAGCGACGGTCCGCTGATCGGTTCGTGCCGGTGCATGGCGAGGGCGCGCTCGGCGCCGCCCGCCGGCCAGGGCCGGTCCACGGCCTCGGGCAGCCAGACGTGCACCTGGGCGTCCACGACGGGCGCGGGCACCGTCACAGCTCCCGAGCCGTGGGGAGGACCTCGCGGGCGAACAGGTCGAGCGAGGACATGATCTTCTCGTGCGGCAGTCCGCCCAGGTGCAGGAAGAGCATGACCCGGTCGATGCCCAGTTCCTTGATCGCGCGCAGCCGGTCGATCACGGTCTCGGGGCTGCCGAACAGCGCGCTGTCCCGCAGGTCGGCGTCGAGGTCGAAGGGGCTGCGCCCGCCCGGGGCCGCGTCGGGGCCGGTCGCCCGTCGCAGCGTGTCCGCGTAGCCGAGGAAGTCCTTGTACGGGCCCTCGGCCTCCGCCCAGGCCTGCGCGTCGCTCGGCGCCACGTAGGCCGCGCGCGCCAGGTACGCGCGTGCCCGGCCCGGCCCCTGACCCGCACCGGCCAGCGCCTCCGCGTAACGCTTCATCTGTCCGGCGGTGACGGTCAGCGACGTGCCCTGGGGGAGCAGCACGCCCCAGTCCTCCGCCGCGCACCGGGCGAGACCGTCCGGGCTGTCGGTCGCCACCCACAGCGGCGGGTGCGGTCGCTGACGAGGGCGCGGCTGCGGCGCGGCGTCCTCGAAGGACCAGTACGTCCCCGAGTACGACACCGGGCCGTCGGTGGCCCACACCTGCTTGAGGATGTCGAGGGCCTCGGCGAACCGGTCGTTCTTCTCCGCGATGTCGACGCCGAACCCCCGGAACTCGCCCGGCTGGTATCCCCGTCCGATGCCGAGGTCCAGGCGGCCCCGGCTGAGCTGGTCGACCGTCGCGGCCGCCTCGGCCAGGCGCAGCGGGTGGTGGAGCGGCAGCACCGAGACGGCCGTGCCGAGTCGCACGTGGCTCGTGCGGGCGGCGAGGTAGGCCAGGACGGTGAGGCTGTCGGAGACGATGCCGTGCCGGCTGAAGTGATGCTCGGTCAGCCAGACGGAGTCGAACCCCAGCTCGTCGGCGTAGCAGGCCTGCGTCAGCGCCTGCTCGTACCGGTCCGCCTGGTCGCTGCCTTCCGGCCACTGAACGGAGTGGAACAGTCCGATCTGCATGCGCGCCTCGACTCTCGCGGACGGATGTGTCCGGACCGGTCCGGGAGCCCGCTCCCGCGGTCCTCGTCGACCCCGCTGGATACGAGCACGACCGGGGGGTGCGGCAGGTTGTTCGGAGTCACAACTCGGGAGCCGTCGATTGGGTCGGCGCAACGAGACTCCGGTCACCGCGCCGCTCATAGGGTCCCTTCACCTGATCAACGGTGAGAGGTGTGGTCCATGCGGGCGAAAGTGAGCCTCTTGGCAGGCGCGGTCCTGTTGCTGACGTCGTGCGGCGGCACGGTCGGCGGTAGCGGGAGCGACGACGGTGGCGGCGGCGGCGGCGGCTCGACCGAGCCGATCAAGATTGGAGTCATCACCAGCCTGACCGGCGCCTACGTCCAGCTGGGCGAGGACCAGAAGAACGGCGCGGAGCTGGCCGTGGAGATGCTGGGCGGCAAAGCCGGCGACCGTCCCATCGAGCTGATCGTCCGCGACGACCAGCTGAAGCCCGACGTGGCGCTCCGCGAGGCCCAGTCCCTCGTCCAGGAGGAGCAGGTCGACTTCCTGACCGGATGCGTGTCGGCGGCGACCACCCTGGCCATGAACCAGATCGCCTCGCAGGCCGGCGTGCCCTACCTGGGCACCTGCCAGACCGAACAGCTCAACCGGCCGCCGAACTTCAGCGCGGAGTCCACGTACCACCTGGCACCGACGCCGTCGCAGACCACCAACGGCGCAGCACCGTTCATCTGCTCGGAGCTGGGCACGAGCGTCTTCCTGCTCCTGCCGGACTACGCCTACGGGCACGAGCAGGAGGCCGGCTACACCACCGCGATCGCCGAGCAGTCCGGGTGCCGGGTCGCCGGGAAGGCGTTCTTCCCCCTCGGCACGACCGACTTCAACCCCTTCATCCCCACGATCGAGGGCTCCGGTGCGGACGCGCTGGTCTTCGGCGGGGTCGGCCGCGACCAGGTCAGCTTCCTGCGTCAGGCGGCACAGTTCGGGCTGACCGACCGGATCCCGACGTTCCTGACCCTCGAGGACCTCAGCTTCGACCAGGAGCTCGGCCACGACCTGATCGCCGGCACGTGGGCGATGTCCGCCTTCTACTGGAACGTCGACGACGACGGCGTCCAGAAGTACGTCACGGCCTACCGCGAGGCGTACGGGACCCCGCCGGGTGGCTACGGCGTCTACACCTACAACGCGATCAACGTCATCGCGCAGCAGGTGGCGAAGGGGAACTCCTCGCCGGAGGACTTCCGCACGGCGGTGGAGGGCCTCGAGGTCACCCTCGGCCAGGGGGACATGGCCATCCGCGAGTGCGACCACCAGGCCCTCATGCCGATCTACATCCTCAAGGGGCTGTCGGCCGACGAGGCGCAGAGCCGTGGTGACGACCCGGAGTTCGGTCTGCGCGAGGTCGTCCAGACCGTTCCCGGCACGGAGGAGTACGCCCCCACCTGCGACGAGGTCAAGGCGGAGTTCCAGCGGGTCGGCTGAGATCTCGACCCGACGGACCCGTCAGCTCGATGGACCCGGTCGGCACCGTGAACCCGAACGGCCATCACCACGTGGAGAGGCTCGTATGGACCAGCTGATCTCCCAGCTCGTCCTGGGTCTGGTCAGCGGAGCGTTGCTCGTGCTGCTCGCGCTCGGACTGAACCTGATCTTCGGACTGCTCGAGTTCATCAACTTCTCCCACGGCGCGCTGTACATGGTGGGGGCGTACATCGCCTCCTACCTGGCGGTCGCGACCGGCACCCTCTGGCTCGCCCTGCTGGTGGTGCCGGTCGTGATGGCCGCGCTGGGCGCGGCACTCGAACGCACGGTCATCCGGCCGATGTACGGGCGGGAACAGGTCGACGCGCTGCTGCTGACCTTCGGTCTCACCTACATCCTCATCGAGGGCGTACGGATGATCGCCGGGTCGGGCGGCCGCCGGGTGGCCGCGCCGGAGATCCTCGCCTTCCAGGTCGACCTCGGGGTGGGGCGCCCGGTTCCGGCGTACCTGCTGTTCGTGGTGGTCGTCGTCGGGCTGGTGGTGGGCGGCCTCTGGCTGTTCCTGCAGCGCACCAACGTCGGCCTGATCGTTCGGGCGGGCATCCGCGACCACGAGATGATCCGGGCGCTGGGCGTGCGGTTCGACCGCTACCGCACGCTGGTCTTCGCGATCGGGATCGCGGTGGCCGGCATCGCCGGCGTGCTCACCGGCCCGATCACCGGCGTCTACCCCGAGATGGGGGCCGACATCCTGATCCTGGCCTTCGTCGTGGTCGTCGTCGGCGGGATGGGCAGCTTCTGGGGGGCGGTGGTCGCCGGCCTGCTCATCGGCGTCCTCGTCTCGATCACCACGCTCTACGCGAGCATCTACGCCGGCATCGTGCCGTTCGTGCTGATGATCCTCGTGATGACCTTCCGACCGCGCGGCCTGCTGGGGGCGACATGACCGAGGTCACCGCGGCGAACGCGCCGGACGGCACGCCCACCCGGGGAGGTGCGTCGGCGGTGACCGTCGCCCGGGTCCGGGGGAGGGGGCCTGCCCGGTGGACCTGGGGCCAGCTCGGTCTCCTCGTCGTGCTCGCCACGGTGGTGCTGTTCACCGTCCCGAACCCCAGCCTGGCCATCGGCATGCTCATCTACGGCCTCTGGGCCTCGGGGCTCAACCTGCTCGTCGGCTACGGCGGCCTGGTCTCCTTCGGCCACGCGCTGCCCTTCATGTGGGGCGGCTACGCCGCCGGCCTGGTGCTGCTGAACGTGACCACGAGCGTATGGCTGGCCCTGTTCATGGCTGCGGCAAGCATGGCCCTGCTCTCGCTGGTGGTCGGTGCCGTCTGCCTGCGGCGCACCGAGGTCTACTTCTCGATGCTCACGCTGGCCTTCGCGCAGCTCGGCTTCTTCATCGCGCTGCAGTGGGACTCGGTGACCGGTGGGGACGACGGCCTGGCCGGCATCCCGGTACCGACGTTGTGGCTGCCGGGCACGACGCTGGAGCTGAACTCGCTCCGTGACCCGCTGACGTTCTTCCTGTTCACCGCGGTCGTGGTCCTGGTGACCTTCGCCGCCCTGATCCTCTACACCGAGTCCCCCATGGGCCGGGTCCTGCAGGCCATCCGCGAGAACGAGGAGCGGGCCCGGGGCTGCGGGTACAACACCCGGCTGGTCCAGCTCGTCACCTTCGTCGTCGCCGGCACGGTCGCCGGCCTGGCCGGGGGGCTGTTCGCCATGCTGAACAACTTCGTCGGCCTGCAGCCGTACTGGCTGCTGTCGGGCGGGGTCCTGATCATGGTGATCCTCGGCGGGCGTTCGTCCCTCTTCGGGCCCTTCCTCGGAGCGGTCGTCTACCTCCTGCTCGAGACCACGCTGAGCCAGTACTACGCCTCCTGGCAGCTGTTCGTGGGCGCCATCTTCGTGGTCTGCGTGCTGGCCTTCCCGCAGGGGCTGTGGGGGCTGGTCATCTCGGCGCGGCCGCGGCGGCTGCTGAGCAAGGTGCGGAGGAGACGGTGACCGACCTCATTTTGCGGGCCGAGAACCTCGACCGGTCCTTCGGCGGCATCCACGCGGTGAACGACGTCTCGCTGGAGATCCCGCGGGGGACCCTGCACGCCATCATCGGCCCCAACGGTTCTGGCAAGACGACCCTGTTCAACCTGATCACCGGGCACACCCACCCGAGCTCGGGCCGGGTGGAGTTCGACGGGCAGGACATCACCGGGATGGCGTACGCCAAGGTGGCGCGCAAGGGGCTGGCGAAGTCCTACCAGATCACCACCGTCTTCCCGCTGCTCACGGTCTTCGAGAACGTCCGGATCGCGGCCCAGGCGGCCGCCCACTCCTACGTGTTCTGGCGACCGGCCGACGGCATCAAGGCGGTCACCCGGGCCACCGAGGAGGTGCTGGAACGGATCGGGCTGGCCGCCGACCGGGACGTCATCGCCAGCAACCTCTCGCACGGTGACCAGCGCCGGCTGGACCTCGCCATCGCGCTGGCGACCTCGCCCCGGCTGCTGCTCCTCGACGAGCCGACCGCGGGAATGAGCCCGACCGAGACCGCGGCCACGGTGGAGCTCGTCCGTGAGCTGAACCGGGACGTCACCATCCTGATGATCGAGCACAAGATGGACGTCATCTTCGACATCGCCACCACCATCACCGTCCTGCACCAGGGCAAGAAGCTGTTCGAGGGGGCCCCGGCCGAGGTGAAGTCGCACCCGTTGGTCCAAGAGGTCTACCTGACGGGCAGTCTGTGAGCGCGGCCGCGGAGAGCGCCGCGCCCGCCGGTTCGTTGCTGGAGGTCCAGGACGTCCAGGCGTACTACGGCCTCGCCCACGTGCTCCAGGGCGTGTCACTGACGGTGCGGCCCGGTGAGCTGGTCGCCCTGCTGGGCCGCAACGGCGCCGGAAAGACGACCACCGTCAAGTCGATCATGGGGTTGGTCTCCGTGCGCGGCGGGCACATCCGTTGCGCCGGCCGGGACTTCGTCGGCCTGCCGACGGAGAGCGTCGCCCAGTTCGGTATCGGCTACGTGCCGGAGGACCGCCGGATGTTCCCCGGCCTGACGGTGCGGGAGAACTTCCGGCTGGCCGCGCTCGGTTCGAGGCTGCCGAAGGCCGAGCAGCAGGCGGCCCAGCGCCGTGCGCTGGACGTCTTCCCCCTGCTGGAGCCGCACCTCGACCGGGATGCCTCGCGGCTGTCCGGCGGCCAGCAGCAGATGGTGGCCGTGGGCCGCGCGCTCATCTGCGGGCAGAAGCTGCTGCTCGTGGACGAGGTGACGCAGGGGCTGGCACCCAACATCGCCTCGGACATGGGGCGCACCCTGCGCCGGGTGGCCGATGGCGGGCTCGGCGTGCTGCTGGTGGAACAGAACAGTCAGATGGCGCTGGAGCTCGCCGACCGGGTCTACGTCCTCGACCAGGGCGTCGTCGTCCACTCCGGGGACGCGCGGGAACTGCGCGCCGACCCGACGTGGATGGAGCAGTACCTGCAGTTGTGACGACGTCAGCTGTGCACCGAGTGGCGGTCGAGCAGTCCCATGACGAGGAGGTAGGAACCGCATGGCCCAGGTGGCGGCAGCTCTGCTCACGTTCGCGCCGGCGCGGACCCGGGACTTCGTGGCGCTGGGCCGCTGCGCCGAGGAGGAGGGGTACGTCGCCTGCTACACGACCGAGTCGCTGACCGATGCGCTGTCGATCGACCTGGCCATCCTGCTGGGGACGTCGCGGATCCGGGTCGGCAGCTTCGTGACCGTCAGCTACCTGCGGCACCCCATCATCGCCGCACAGATGGCGGTCACTGCCTCCGACCTGTCCGGCGGGCGGTTCGTGCTGGGCCTCGGCCTCGGCCACAAGGTGCGGCTGGCGGCGCTGGGCGTGACCGCCGGCACGCCGGCCACCGATCTCCCTGACTACGTCCGCGATGTGAAGGCGGTGCTGGAGGGGCGGGGCCGGGAACGTTATCCCGACCTGCCGCCGCAGACCTACCAGGGCCAGCTGCTCGACTTCCGGACGCCGGAGCACCCGGTCCCGGTGTACACCGCGGCCGTCGGTCCGAAGATGGCCGAGGCCGGCGCCATGGTGTCCGACGGTGTCATGGTCTGGCTGGTGCCGCACTCGGCCATCGGTGAGCTCACCGCGGCCGCTGCCCGGGCGGGGGAGCGGACCGGGCGCAGCGCACCCCCGGTCGAGGTCGCGGTCCATGCGTTCGTCGACGACGACCTCGCCGCCGCGCGTGATTGCGCGCGCTCCTCGCTGGGCTACTGGGTGGGGCTGCCGGCCTACAACGCCGCGCTGGCCCGGGCCGGCTACGAGGCCGAGGCGGCGCAGATCGCCGACGCGTTCCGCGCCGACGACCGGGCGGCCCTGCGGGCGGCCATCACCGACCGGCTCGTCGACGAGTACTGCCTGGTCGGGCCGCCGGCCCGGTGCCGCGACCAGCTGGCCACGTGGGACGACACCGATGTGGCCACGGTGGCGCTGGTGCCGCACCCGGTCCAGCCGGGGGAGAGCTACCCCGATGGCGTGGCCCGCAGCCTGCGGGCGCTGGCCCCGGGCTGACGGTTCCGGACACGGCGCCGGCGCAGCCCGCCGCCACCCCGGCTACTTGTCGCCGAGGATCGACTCGATCATCAGCGCGAGCTGGACGTGCAGCATGGCCTGCGGGTCGCTCAGGTCGAGACCGACCAGCTCCTCGACCCGCCGGAGCCGGTAGGCCACGGTGTTGGGGTGCACGTGCAGCTCCCTGGCCGCGAGCGAGACGTTGCACCGCTGCGCCATGTAGCAGCGCAGGGTGCCTCCCAGCTTGGAGTGGTGCGCCTCGTCGTAGGTGTGGACCGTGCCCAGCACGGACTCCGCGAAGACCTGCAGCTCGCGCGGTCGCTTCACCTGCAGGAGGACCCGGTAGGCGCCGATGCTGTCGAGGGAGACCACGCGGTCACGCCGGTCGGACTGCTGCACCAGGTCCAGCACGTCGCAGGTGAGCCGGTAGGCGTCGCCGTACTCCTGCAGCTCCAGACACGTCGGCCCGACGCAGATGGTGGCGGTCCACCCACCGGCGTAGGTCTGGATCTCACGGTGCAGGTGCTCGGCGAAGTCGCTCGCCGACCGGGTCTGCTGGTCGTCGTGCCAGAGCACCACGACGTGGTCGCTGCGGGTCGCGGTCAGGGTCGCCCCCTTCCACGCCGCGCCGGTTCGCTGGACGAGGGAGAGCAGTGACCGCTGGGCATAGGCCTCGCGGTCCTCGTGCACCGCACCGGGCTCGGCCGGCAGCGGATCGCGGCGGATGACCAGCACGGTGTGCCGCCGGGAGAGGTCGGCGCCCAGCTGGCGGGCGCGGGCGTGGAGCGCGTCACCGGACTGCCCCTCGGCATCGAGCAGGTCGTCCAAGAAGTCCCGGGACAGCCGCCACTCCACCTCCTGGGCTGTGCGCTCCTTCAGCAGGGCCAGCGCCACGACGGCCGCGGCCCGGGTCAGCGCCTGCCGGTGGCCGCCACCGAACGGCACCCGGGGGTCGAGTGCCCAGACGTGCCCGGCCGCCTCCTCGTCGAGGACCACGGGCACGACCAGCCCGGCCGGGCCGCCCGGCTGACCCACTCCCGCCGGCACGACGACGGTCTCGTGGTCGGCGTCCGGACCGACCAGCTCCCGGGCCCGCTCGTGGGCGGCCGCGATCTGGCGGCTCCGCCCGCCGCGCCCTCCGTCGCTGCTCGCCGCGGCCAGCAGGCGGCCGGCCGCGTCATCGACGACGACCGTGCACCGGAGCATCGCCCCGAGCGACTCGGCGATCGCGGCCAGGCCCCCGCCCTTGAGCACGACCCGCAGCAGCTCGCCGTGGTCGGCGTCGGCCTGGTGCTGCGCGTCGAGCTGCAAGCGCAGGGCGGTGGCCTCCTCGGCGGCCCGGTGCTCGTGGTCCTGCGCGTCGGCCAGCCGGCGGGTCGTCTCGATCGCGAGTCCGGCCTGGTTGGCCATGCTCTCCATCAGGATGATCTCGCGCGCCGAGAACCTGTGCTTCTCCGCCGTGTAGCAGTTGATCAGCCCGAAGTGGGCCTGCCCGACCACGAGCGGGATCGACAACAACGAGGAGTAGCCCTGGTGGGCGGCCACCGTCTCCCACGACCGCGACGCCGCATCGGCGGCGATGTCCAGCACCGTCGTCGGCCGCTGGGAGCGGAACGCCCGGCTCGACGGGCCCTCCCCGGTGTCGCAGGGGCGCACCAGGATCGGTGTCCGCGCGTTGATCGCGTCGATGTAGGCGCGGGACAGACCGTAGGAGCCCTCGATCAGCAGTGCCTGCCGCTCAGGGTCCGCGACCAGGATGCTGCAGAAGTCGTAGCCGGTCAGCCGGGCGGTGGCCCCCGCGATGAGGTCGAGCAGCTCCCCGAGCGGCGTCCCCCGGTTGGCCGCGCGGGTGATCTCGGCGATCGCGTCGAGCCACGACCGCAGTTCGGCGGCGGTCGGCTCGCTGGCGGTCAGGGCACCCAGCTCCGCCACCCGTGTCTGGGTCACGAACGGCCCCCTCTCTCCGGCACCGTGGTGTGGCGTGCGCCACAGGCACTGTACTGATCTTGGAGCCATCCGCCGACGGTCCGGATCCGCGTCATGCGATCGGGGCGGTCCCCGACGTCGGCCACCGCTCGAGCACCGAGGTGTCCTCGAGGGAGGTCAGGTCCCCCTGGGGTGCACGGATGTAGGACGCCCGGGCGACCCGGCGCAGGACCTTGCCGTTACGGGTCTTGGGCAGTGCGTCGACGACGTGCACGGCGCGCGGGGCCATCGCCTTGCCCAGGGCCGTGGTCACCGCGCCGCCCAGCGCCACGGCCGCGGCGTCGGCATCGACCCCCTCCCGGAGCACGACGAAGCAGACGAGCGCCTCACCCTTGACGTCGTCGGGCACGCCGATCGCCGCCGCCTCGATGACCCGCTCGTCGGACACCAACAGCGACTCGACCTCCGCCGGACCCAGACGCTTGCCGGCCACCTTGATCGTGTCGTCGGAACGACCCAGCAGGAACCAGTAGCCGTCCGCATCGACGTAGGCCAGGTCGCCGTGGTGCCAGATGCCGGGAAAGCGCTGCCAGTAGCTCGCCAGATACCGCTCCTCGTCGCGCCAGAAGCCCGCCGTCATGCCGGGCCAGACGGATCGGACCACCAGTTCGCCGATCTGCCCGCGGACCGAGCGGCCCTGCTCGTCGACCACGTCCGCGACGACACCCAGCGTGGGACCGGGGAAGGACGCCGGCTTGACCGGCAGGTAGGTCGAGCCGCACAGCAGCGATCCGCCGATCTCGGTGCCGCCGGAGATGTTGATGATCGGCGCGCGGCCCTTGCCCACGTGCTCGGCGCACCAGCGCCACGGGTCGATGTTCCAGGGCTCCCCGGTCGAGCCGATGGCCTGCAGGAGCGGCAGGTCGTGCCGGTCGGGCCAGGAGTCGCCGTGGGCCATCAGGGCGCGCACGACGGTGGGGGAGATGCCCAGCACGGTGGTGGCGCTGCGCTCGGCCACCGCCCACAACCGGTCCGGCTCCGGCCAGTCGGGGACCCCTTCGAAGAAGACGGCGGTCCCTCCGTTGGTGAGAGCCGCCGTGATCACGAAGGACCCCATCACCCAGCCCATGTCGGTCAACCACAGCATCGACGAGTCCTGGTCGACCCCCATCCCGTGCCTGGCCTCCAGGGCCACCTTGAACGGCAGCCCGGCGTGGGTGTGCACGCACCCCTTGGGCTTGCCCGTGCTGCCGGACGTGTACAGGAGGAGGCAGGGCGCGTCCGCGGCCATGGCCTCGGCCCGCTCCACGGGCGCGGCCGCTGCGCACTCCTCGTGCCACCAGTGGTCCCGCCCGGCGGTCATCGGGACGTCGACGCCGAGGCGGCGGACGACGAGGACCGTCTCCAGCGCGGGCAGGTCGCGGACGGCGTCGTCGGCCACCTGCTTGAGCGGCACCGGCCGGCCGCGACGGGGGAAGGCGTCACAGGTCACCAGCACGGTCGCGCCCGAGTCCTCCAGGCGCGCGCGGACGGCGGCCGCGCCGTATCCACTGAACAGCGGCATGACGATCGCACCGATCTTCGCCGCGGCGAGCACGGTCGTGATCGCCTCGGGGACCATCGGCAGCAGCAGCGCGACCACGTCCCCGATGCCCACGCCGTGGGCGCGCAGGGCGCCTGCCGCCGCGTCGACGCGATCCTTCAACTCGGCGTAGGTCAGGGTGAGGGTGGCGCCGTCGTCGCCCTCCCACCACACGGCGCGGGCTCCGCCGCGGCCCTCGCGCACCCATCGGTCCACCGCATAGTCGGCCCAGTTCAGCTCCCCGCCGACGAAGAAGCGTGGGTGTTCCACGCCGCGGGACAGGTCGACGACGGCGTCATAGGGACGCATCCAGCAGATGCCGACGTCCTCCGCGCCCGCAGCCCAGTACCAGGCCGGGTCCGCCGCGGCCCGGTCGGCGAGTTCCCCCGGATCGGTGATGCCGTGGCGGGCTGCCATCCGGCCGGCCGGGGACGCGGCGAAGGCCCCCGGGGGCGGCGTCCAGGCGACCGTCAGGCCCTCGAGTTCGTCGATCGGCATCGGGACTTCCTTCCGCCCGCTGCACTGCGGGACTGATGACCGCGCGTGGTCTCGGCGGTGCGCGTCCGGGGCCGGGAGGCGCCGTGGCCGCACCCGTCCGGGGCGTTCATCGTGGTCGCCGGAGGAGTGGTCGCGACTTGTGTCCAGCCACAAGAGAACGCCGTCCGCCCTGTTCAGGACCTGCATCTCAGCGGTCGCCGCGATCCGTAGCGTCGGCGCCGGAACGGGGTGACCTGCCCCACATCGAGCGCGAGAGCGGAGTGCGCAGCCATGGTGAAAGTGATCCTCCAGCTGTACCCCCAGATCCCGGCCACCCGCGATGAGCGCATCGAGCAGCGCCCGATGGGCCGCGACGCCGAGCGCTACCAGGCGCTCATCCGGGAGATGCCGGACATCATCAAGGCCGCCGACGAGCTGGGCCTGTGGGGCGTCTCCTCCATCGAGCACCACTTCCACAGCGAGGGCTACGAGGTCGGCCCCAACCCCGGCCTGCTCAACGCCCACTGGGCGGCGATCACCAAGAACATCCGGGTCGGCCAGCTCGGCTACACGATGAGCGCGCAGAACCCCTTCCGGGTCGCCGAGGACGTCGCGATCATCGACCACCTCGCCGGCGGCCGGTCCTTCTGCGGGTTCTCCCGCGGCTACCAGGCCCGGTGGACCAACATCCTGGGGCAGCACCTGGGCACTCGCGCCACCCTCTCGCCCTCGGGCAACCAGGAGAAGATGGCCGAGCTCGACGAGGCCACGCAGGCCGCTCGCATCTCCGACGACCAGATCAACCGCGAGATCTTCGAGGAGAACGTCGAGCTCGTCCAGCAGGCCTGGACCCAGGACAGCGTGGAGTGGAAGGGGCGCTGGCAGGTCCCGTTCCCCTACGACGAGGGCGTCGACTGGACCATGACCGCGACCCGCGAGATGGGCGCGGTCGGGGAGATGGACGAGCACGGCAAGATCCGCCGGGTCAGCGTCACGCCCAAGCCACTCACCCAGCCGCACCCGCCGGTCTTCGTCTCCAGCAACGCGAGCAAGGAGACGGTGGAGTACTGCGGTCCGCGCGGGTTCATCCCGACCTACTTCTCGAAGATCGAACGGGCGGCCGAGTTCGGCGGTGCCTACGTCGAGGCCGCCGCCACCGCCGGCAAGACCTACGCGCTCGGTCAGAACCAGGCGCTGGTCCGGTGGGGGCAGATCGCCGAGACGACGGAGGAGGCGCGGCAGATGGTCGCCGACTACGACGTCGACATCTTCCGGGACCTCTACGCCGGTACCACCCCGATGAAGTTCGACCCGGACAACGCCGTGGACTCGGTCGTCAACTCCGGGCTGTGGGTGGTCGGCACGCCCGAGGAGGTCCGCGACCAGTACGTCGAGCTGTGGCGTCAGCTGCCGGCCGAGTACGTCGTGCTCATCTACCACTACGCGCAGCAGCCGGCGCAGAGCGTCATCCGGCAGCTCGAGTTGTTCATGGAGCACGTCAAGCCGGCCCTGGACGCGCTGACCGACTACGAGGTCTGACGTGGACGCGACGGCGGCGCCTGCCCGGCACGTCGGCGGTCCCGGCCTGCCCGGCCGGGACCGGCCGGGACCGCCTCCGTCGCGTCCACGTCGGGGCTCTTGCCCTCCGCGGCGGGACCTGCTGTGCGCTGCAGCCGCCCGCCGTCCCCTCTCGTTCAGCGCAGGAGTGATGTGAACGGCACCAGCGACACGACGGGCACGTCCACGAGCTTCAACACCATCGCCGAGGCCCTGCAGGAGATCGCCGACGGCGGCATGGTGGTGGTGGTCGACGACGAGGACCGCGAGAACGAGGGCGACCTCATCATGGCCGCCGAGCACGTCACCCCGGCGGACCTGGCGTTTCTGATCCGGTACACCTCCGGCGTCGTGTGCGTGGCGCTCACCGGCCAGCGGTGCGACGAGCTGGACCTCCCGCTGATGGTCGGCACGAACACCGAGCAGCACGGCACCGCCTTCACGCACACCGTCGACCTGGCCGCCGGCACCACCACCGGCATCTCGGCCGCGGACCGGGCGGCGACCATCCGCGGGCTCGCCGACGAGACGCTGACCGCCACCGCCTTCCACCGCCCGGGCCACGTCTTCCCCCTGCGCGCCCGCAGCGGGGGCGTGCTCGAACGCGGGGGGCATACCGAGGCCGCCGTGGACCTGGCGCGCCTGGCCGGCCTCGCCCCGGCGGGCGTGCTCTGCGAGGTCGTCAACGACGACGGGACCATGGCCCGACGCCCGGACCTGGAGCGGTTCGCCGCGGAGCACGGCCTGCCGATCGTGACGATCGCCGACCTCGTCCAGCACCGGCGCCGTGGCCAGGTCGCTGTCGAACGCACCGGCGAGGCGCGTGTGCCCACGCCGTGGGGACAGTTCCACTGCACCAGCTACCGCGCCGTCAGCGACGGGACCGAGCACGTCGTCTTCACCCTCGGCGACGTCTCGGCGCCGGAGGACCTGCTCGTCCGGGTGCACAGCGAGTGCCTCACCGGCGACATCTTCCGGTCGCTGCGCTGTGACTGCGGCCTCCAGCTGGAGAGCGCGATGGCCCGCATCGCCGCCGTCGGCCGTGGGGCGGTCGTCTACCTGCGTGGCCACGAGGGCAGAGGCATCGGCCTGGGCCCCAAGCTCCGCGCGTACGACCTGCAGGACGCCGGCCGGGACACCGTGGACGCCAACCTCGACCTCGGGATGCCGGTCGACAGCCGCGACTACGGGATCGGCGCGCAGATCCTGCTCGACCTCGGCGCGAGGCGGTTGCGGCTGCTGACCAACAACCCGGCCAAGTACGGCGGGCTGACCGGCCAGGGCCTGGAGATCGTCGGCAGGGAACCACTCGAGACCGTGCCGAACCCGGAGAACCTCGGCTACCTGCGCACCAAGAAGCGCCGGCTGGGACACCTGCTCCACGGCCTGGACGAGGTGCAGGTGCCGCCCGAGCGCCGGGCACCGGACCGGCACCCCCGCGCGCGTCCCCCGGTGGAGCGCCCTACCCCGCAGGATGTGCTGGCCGGGCACGGCCACGCACTCCGCTGACCTGTCCCCACCCCGAAAGGACCCACCCATGCGCTGGACCACCTATGTGTCACCCTCCGACGGACAGCCGCACCCGGGGCTGCTCTCGGACGGCTCGGTGCACGGTCTCCGGGCCGCCACCCGGCTGCTGGACCTGCTCGGCGACGACGGGGAGCAGTTGGCGCGGGCAGCGGAGCAGGCCCTCGCCGACCCGCTCGACGTCGTGGCCGAAGCCGATGCACGGCTGCTGGCACCGGTGCCCGTCCCGCCGTCGGTGCGGGACTTCTACGCCTACGAGACCCACGTGAAGACCTACCGTGAGGCCAACGGGCAGGCCATGGACCCGGACTGGTACGAGCTGCCGGTCTTCTATTTCCAGAACCCGGCAGCCATCTGCCCGGCTCGGGCGGAGATCCCGATGCCGCCCGGGTGCGTGAGGTTCGACTACGAACTGGAGTTCGCCGCCGTCATCGGACGGACCGGGGCCAACCTCGCGCCCGACGAGGCCGAGCAGCACATCGCCGGGTACCTGCTGCTGTGCGACTGGAGCGCCCGGGACCTGCAGGCGCGGGAGTCACGCCACGGCATGGGCCCGGTCAAGGGCAAGGACACGGCGACCAGCCTGGGGCCGTGGCTGATCACCCCCGACGAGCTGGCACCCCGGCGCGCCGGTCAGGCCTTCGACCTGGAGATGCGCGCCTCGGTCAACGGCCGGCCGTACAGCAAGGGCAACGCCGGCGACCTGTACTGGAGCTTCGGCCAGATGATCTCCTACGCCTCGCGGGGCACCCGCGTCCAGACCGGGGATGTCATCGGCAGCGGCACCGTCGGGACCGGCTGCATCCTCGAGCTGTCGACGGTGCACAGCGAGGAGGAGTACCCGTGGCTGAAGCCGGGTGACGAGGTGACGCTCGAGGCCGACCTGCTCGGCGCCATCACCGGTCGGATCACCGGACCGCAGGCCCTGCATCCGCTGAAGTGACGCCCGGCCCGTGGACAGCGATCGGACAGCGACGCCGACCGGCGTCCGACCACGACCGGGGCAACCGATGACGACAGCAGGAGTGGTCGGGCTGGGGATCATGGGGTCGGCGATGTCCGGCCACCTCCTGGCCCGGGGCCATCACGTCGTGGGGTACGACGTGGACGCCGGGCGGCTGGCCGACTTCCAGCGGGCCGGCGGCCACCCGGCCGCGTCGGTGCAGCGGGTGGCCGAGGGTGCCGACGTGGTCCTCACCTCCCTGCCCACCGTGGATGCGGCGCTCCAGGTGTGTGCCGAGCTCGCGTCGGGCGCCCATCCGGGGCTCGTCGTCGCCGAGACGTCCACACTGCCGCACGAGGTGAAGCACCGATGCCGGCGGCTGCTCGTCGACGCCGGTGCCGAGCTGCTGGACTGTCCGCTCAGCGGCACCGGCGCCCAGGCGCTCGAGCGTGACGTGGTGGTCTACGGCAGCGGGGACGAGGACGCTTTCGAGCGGGCGCGCCCGGTCCTCGAGGCGTTCTCCCGATCCGTCCGCCACCTGGGGCCCTTCGGGCGCGGCTCGACGATGAAGCTGGTCGCCAACCTGCTGGTGGCGGTGCACAACGCGGCGACGGCGGAGGCGTTCGCCCTCGGCGAGGCCGCGGGGCTGGACCCCCAGCAGATCTACGACACCGTCCGGGACGGCGCCGGCAACTCGGTGATCTTCGAGAAGCGGGGACGGCTCATGGTCGACCGGTCGTACCTGCCCGCCACGGCCAAGATCTCGATGTTCGTCAAGGACGTCGGTCTGGTCACCGACTTCGCCGCCGGACTGGGTGTCGGCACGCCGCTGCTCGACGCGACCCGCCCGCTCTACGACCGCGCCGTCGAGCTGGGCCTCGCCGGCGCCGACGCCGCCGGACTGCTGGACGTCCTCAGCCCACCGCACCGCCACCGTGAGGAGCAGTCATGACCACGCTCGCCCGGGCCGAGGAGATCGCGTCGGCCACCCTGAAGCACGGGCGCGGGCTCGGTGCCGCGCCCCTCACCGTGGCGGTCCTGGACGCGGGCGGGCACCTGGTCGCCCTCAAACGTGAGGACGGGTCGGGCATCCTGCGGCCGCAGATCGCCTGCGCCAAGGCGTGGGGCGCCCTGGGTATGGGCTTCAGCTCCCGGGAGCTGGGGCGGCGGGCGGAGCAGCAGCCGGTCTTCTTCGGTTCGCTGGCGTCGGTCGCCGACGGCCGACTGGCCCCGGCGGCCGGAGGGGTTCTCGTCCGGACCGCCGACGGTGCGGTGATCGGTGCCGTCGGGGTCAGCGGGGACGTCTCGGACGTGGACGAGGAGTGCGCGCTGGCGGGAGTGCAGGCGGCCGGCCTGTTGTCCGACCCCGTGCCCCCGACGGCCTGAGGACGCCGGCCCGTCGTCCACCGTGCACCAGCGCACTGACGTCGGGACCGCGGCTGCGCGGACCGCCCCTCGGGGCCGGTCCGCGCAGCCGCCGTCGCGAGGACGTCAGGTCACTTGATGACCTGCGGGTTGACCGGTGACCCCACCGCGCCCGGGACCACCAGGGGCGGCCCCACGAACAGGAACTCGTACTGGCCGTCGTCGGCGCAGTCCGCCGCCAGCGCGTCGAGGTCCCAGATCTCGCCGACCAGCAGGCCCATGCTCACGATGATGATCAGGTGCAGCGGCTGGAAGACACCCGGCAACTCGTTGGGGCGCACCTCGGCGCCCCACGTGTCGGTGGCGATCGCGGCCACCTGCTTCTCGTGCAGCCAGGGTGCGGCGAGCAGCGACAGCCCCGGGGAGTCCCCGGCCGAGTAGCCGTCCCAGCCGGGCTTGTCCCGCCGGGCGCCCATGTCCCCGGTGCGGATCAGCACCACGTCGCCGGACTCCACCGTGACACCGTGCGCCGCGCACGCCTCGTCGAGGTCCGCGGGTGTGATGGCGTACCCCCGTTCCAGGGCGTCGACCCCCTTCACCCGGGCCACGTCCAGCAGCACGCCGCGGGAGACGACCGTCGGCATGTTCTCCACCCCGCCGCGGGCGGCGCCCTTGGCGGTGACCTCACCGGCGCTGAAGCCGTTGTACATCTTGCCGTCGCGGAAGATGTGCCCGAGGGCGTCCCACTGGCTGCCGCCCTGCAGGAAGAAGAACAGGCTGTCGTCGGCGAAGCCGAAGCCGAGCTTGTCGTCCGCGTAGCCCTGGGTCCCGGCGAGGTGGTCGGTGCCGGTGGCGACCATCTGGTGCAGCGGGTTGACCCGACCGAACGCGCCGGTCTGCGGCCCCTTGTCGTCCATCGGCAGCTGCAACGAGATGGTCTTTCCGCTGCGGACCAGGCCGGCAGCCGAACGCACCTTCTCGGGCGTGATGTAGTTCAGGGTCCCGCGCTGGTCGTCGGCTCCCCACCTGCCCCAGTTCGAGCAGGACGTGTAGTACTCGTCGAACAGCTCGAACGACGGCTCCAGGTTCTCCCCAGCAGTCACGATGAACGGCCTTCCTTCTCTCGGGTGCACCGATGCGACGTGCTCTCCTCCGGACCGTCGGTGCGATCGGCCGGAACAGGCGTGCAAGCCCCCGAGTGCGGAGGGCTCGGGTCAGGGCTGCCGGGGGCGGTCGACGGTCGACCGTTTGACCAGGCTGGTCGCGAAGACCTGCTCGCGCCCGGGGCCGATCGCCGCGGGGTGCTCGATGCGCTCGGCGAGCATCCGGGCCGCGGCGCGGGCCATGTCGTCGAAGGGCTGCCGGAGCGTGCTGAGCTGGAAGACCTCCCACGACGCCATGGGGATGTCGTCGAAGCCGAGGATCGAGATCTCCTCGGGCACCCGGACGCCGAGGGCCCGAGCGGCGTCCAGGGCGCCGAACGCGACGACGTCGTTGCCACAGAAGATCGCCGTCGGCGGTTCGGGGAGGCGGAGCAGCTCGCGGGTGTGCTGGTAACCGCTCTGGTGGGAGTAGGAGCCATGGCGGACCAGCGTCGGGTCCAGCGGGACGCCATGGGCCTCGAGTGCGTCCTGCAGGCCGGCCAGGCGGTCGCGGCTGGTGGAGGTGTTCGCCGGGCCGCGGACCACCCCGATCCGCCGGTGCCCCAGCTCCAGCAGGTAACGGCCGCCGGCATAGGCGCCGCCGTGGTTGTCGCTGATCGCGCGGTCGACGTCCAGCCCGTCGATGTAGCGGTTGAGCAGCACCATGGGCAGCCCGCGCCGCTGGAGCAGGCCGGCGAAGCTCGACCCCAGCGTCGCCGTGGTCACCAGCACGCCGTCGATCGACCGGTCCAGCAACCGGTGCAGCGCCTCCTGGCCGGTGGGGAGGTCGGTGCGCTCGGCGAAGAGCACCACCCGGTAGCCCATGAGCTGCAGCTCGTCGTAGACGGGCGTCAGCAGGTAGGGGAAGAACGGGTTGGTGAGGTCGGAGACGATGACCGCGACGGTGCGGGTCGATCGGGAGGCCAGCCCGCTGGCCAGGGAGTTGGTCACGTACCCCAGGCGACGGGCGGCTTCGTCCACGCGCTGCCGGGTCTCCTCGCGTACCCGCGGGTCGCCACGCAGGGCGTGGGAGACCGTCGACTGCGACACCCCGGCCGCACGGGCGACGGTCCAGGCGGTGGTCGTCGCGTCCACCGGCTGCGGGCTCGGTGCCGCTGCGGTCATCGCCGACGGCCGGCCGGCATCGGCCGCCCGGGGCGCCGGATGGCGGGACACAGCGGTCATGGGAGTTCCCTCGATGCGGTGGGCACGGGCGCCGGTCCGGGGAGGGCGCCCGTGCCCAGGAGGGGAGTGGCCGGCGGGCTCAGACCGCCGAGGCGACCGTGGGCGTCAGCGCCTTCATGTTCTCCAGCCGGGCCAGGACCTCGGCCTGGAGCGTCGCCACCGCCGGGTCCGACTGCCGGCGCGGGCGTGGCAGGTCGATCTCGATGTCCTCGAAGATCTTCCCCCCGGGCTGAAGGACGATGATGCGGTCGGAGAGCTCGACCGCCTCCACGACGTCGTGCGTGACGAAGACGACGGTCTTCTTCGAGTGCGACCAGATCTCCTGCAACTGGGCGCGCAGCCCCCGCGCGGTGATGGCGTCCAGGTGGCTGAACGGCTCGTCCATGATGAGCAGGTCCGGCTCCACCGCGAACGCCCGGGCGATGCCCACACGCTGCTGCATGCCGCCGGAGAGCTGACCGGGGAAGAAGTCACCGTGCTTGGACAGGCCCACCATGTCCAGGTAGCGGTCGACCCGTGTGCCCGCTGCCTCGTCCGCGGAGTCCTGGACGTACAGCATGTTCTTCCGCACGCTCCGCCACGGCAGCAGGCGCGGGTCCTGGAAGACGTATCCGAGCCGGGCCGGGCTGCCGCTGTCACCGGTGACCGAGATGTGCCCGGAGGTGTGGTCCTCCACCCCCGAGATGATGTTGAGCAGGGTGCTCTTCCCGCACCCCGAGGGCCCGACGATCGACACGAACGTCTGCCCTCGCACGTCGAAGCTGATGTGGTCGAGCACGCGGTTGCTGCGGGCCGTTCCGGCACCGAAGGTCTTGCAGAGGTCTTTCACCGTCAGAACGGCCATGTCGTTGCCTCTCGGGTCCGGGGGAGGGGGGAGGGAGAAGGGGACGTCGTCCGGCCGCGGCGCCGGTGGGGGGCGGTGCACCCTACCGGCGCCGGTCGCCGGCTCCTCAGTGCGTCTGGTCGCGCCATCGGAAGGCCCGCCGGGAGGCCTTCTCGAAGACGAGCTGGTCCAGGACGATGATCACGCCGACGAAGAGCACCACCCAGGCCGCGAACCCGGCGAACTGGTTGGCGTCGTACCAGTAACGGGCCCGGTACCCGGCGCCGCCCGAACCGCCGAACCACTCGGCGAGCAGCACACCGTTCCAGCCCATGATCACGGCGAACCGGACCCCGGCCAGGACGTAGCCGGAGACCGCGGGCAGGACCAGGTCCCGGACCCGCCTGGTCAGGGGGATGCCGTAGGACGACGACATGTCGCGCAGATCGCGGGACACGCCCTGAACCCCCTGTGCCACGTTGAGGATGACGAAGGGGACCGCCGTCAGGAACGTCGTCACGATCGGCGACATGTGCCCGAACCCGAACCACATCACGGTCAGGAAGGCCCACATGATGGCCGGGATGGACAGCCCCACCATGACCGGGCTCTCCAGGAACGCCCGGGCCATGGGGGACAACCCGATGAGGACGCCGATCAGGATGCCGGCGACGACCGACAGTGCCACCCCGATGCTGAACCGGTAGAAGGTGTCCGCGAAGTTGCCGAACACCTCGCCCCGGCGGAACTCCTCGATCAGCCGGTCGACGACCGAGGCCGGTCCCGGGATCCGCTCGAACAGTGCCGCCAGCAGCAGCCAGGTCAGGAACGCGGCGACGTAGAACGTGCTGCGGGCCGCCGGGTTCGACGTCAGCCGCCCGCGCCAGGCCGGGGCGTCGCCGGCCATCTCCTCCGCCGAACGGCGGCGGGTCACGGTCTGCGTCACTGGACAGCCCTCTCGTCGGGGCGCCATGCGAGCACGCGCTGCTCCAGTTTGCGGAGCACCAGGCGCTCGACCAGGAGCATGAACACGATGAACAGGCCCATCCAGGCGATGACGCCGGTGATGTTGAACAGCTGGTACTCGTTGCGGATCTGGAAGCCGACGCCGTTCGTGCCGCCGAAGACCTCGGTGAGGGCCTCGACCTTCCAGGCGACCGCGAAGGACATGCGGATCGCGGCGAAGACGTAGGGCACGATCGTCGGGACGAACACCTCCCGGCGGATCTGCCGGGGGGAGCGGCCGAACGCCTGGCTCATCTTCACCAGGGACTGGTCCACGCCCCGGATCCCCTCCGCCACGTTGAGCGCGACGTAGGGCGTCGAGACCAGGGCCACGGCGAGCACCGGTCCGAGGTCGGACAGGCCGAAGATGATCAGTGACAGGACGGCGTAGGTGAGCGCGGGAATGGTGCCCGCGACCGTCACACCGTCGTGGAAGAACGCCTTCCAGTAGTTGTACCGACCCATCAGGTAGCCGACGGGTGCGCCGATGGCCCCGGCGACGGCGAAGCCCACGGCGGTCTTGGCGATGCTGGCGAACAGGTCCGAGACCAGCGCACCGCCGGCGACGATGTCCCACATCTCCGCCCCGACCTCGAGGGGGTTGGGGAGGGTGCCGAAGGGGAGGTAGTACGCGGCCACCTGCCAGATGCCCAGCATGGCGGCCCAGCCGGCCACCAGGAGGGCGAGGCGCTTCCGCTTGTGCCGTGCGGAGGCGCGGCGGGCGAGGACCTCGCCCTCCTGCCAGGTGACCGCGGCCGCCGTGGGCGGCGCCTCGATCACGGGGTTGGACATGGTGCCCCTTCCGGGTCGGGTGTCGTGGGGATCAGGACGCCGGCTCGAGCGTGGTGAAGCTGGGGTCCTTGATGTCCTTGTCCATGAAGCCGGTCTCCCGCATCAGGTCGAAGACCTCCTTCTCGCCCTCGACCCACGTGTCGTCGAGGTAGGTGGTCGGCACGAACCAGTCGAAGCGGTTGTCCAGCCAGTCCTGGAGGAAGGCCATCTCCTCCGGCGTGCGGACGGCGAAGTCCTCCGGGTAGGCGGCGATGATCTCGTCGCGGTGGGCCTGCCACTCCTTGATCCCGCGGTCCCAGAGCTGGATCAGGAAGGCTGCTTCGTCCGGGTTCTTCTCCACCCACGCCTTGCGCGCCACGAAGACGTTGGTCTGCGGGTGGGTGACGTCGTCCTTGTTGGTGGCGTAGTTCTCGGCCCACATCTGGGCTGCGGACTTGGCGTCGTACAGGGGTGAGATCTGGTTGCTCGACAGCTCCGGGATGGCGAAGTCGGGCAGGCACAGGCACGCGTCGGCGTCGCCGCGGGCCACCAGGCTGGCCAGGTTCTGGATGTCGGTCACGACCAGCTGGAAGTCACCGCCGTCAGCGCGGAGGTCCAGGCCGCACATCTCCTTGGCGTACATGCCCCAGATCAGCGTGATGCTGACCGCGGTGAAGGTCGCGATCCGCTTGCCCTTCAGGTCGCAGATGGTCTTCGCCGGGTTGCCCGCGCCGACGGCCAGGATGCTGCGGTCGATGTTGTAGGCACCGAAGACGGTGGCCGGCTCGCCGGTCGCCTCCTCGAGGTCGGGCACCTCGTACGTGGCGGCGGAGATGACGTCGGCGTGACCACCGGCATAGACGCCGAACTCGTCCCAGGAGGAGGAGGTGAGGATCTGGATGCCGGCTGCCTCCTCCATCTCCTGCTTGATGCCCTGGTCATCGAGCCACTTCCAGACCGGGTCGGGCGCCATGACCATGTTGACCGCACCGTTGGCGTCCGCGGCCTCACCGGGCTTCTGACCGGAGCCTCCGCCGGAGGCACACGCCGTGGCCGCGAGGGCCACCATCGTGAGCGTGGCGACCCACCTCCACTGCCCGGCGCGGTTCCTGCCTGTTGTGATCCCCATGATCTGCACGCCTCTCTCGGGGGACGCGACGGTCGCTGCGTCCTGCTGGTGTAGCGACTCGGTGGGGCCGGACGACCCCACCGCAGACCGGTCACAGGCCGATCTAAGGCCGGCGCGGTCGGTAGCGCTGTCATGTGCCTGCGTTGTGCGGACAGTGAGCCAGCTGTGACACGGGCCACTGTGTGGCGGTGACTGTGTCTGCCTTCCTATGCACGCGTCAAGACCGTGCGGCATGGAGGTTCCGAACAGTTCGGTTCCGTTGTCGACCCCGCCCGCCGAGCGGTTGCTGCGCCATTGCCGCGAAAACACTGGCCCGTCGGGGGAATGCGCATTCGCCGGGCTCACCTCACCGGCGCGCCGCCACGAGCAGTACGACTGGGCGTTGCCATGACTGCGTATGCGCAAACGGGATGCAATTCCCAACCAATGTGGAGCACACATGAGCCAGCAGTCGGAGCAGACGGTCTCCACCGCGGCGTTGCGGCCGGACCCGATCCGACGTCACCGTCGACCTGCTCAGCCAGGCCGAGCACGGTCCGGACCCGCCCGTCGTCCTCACTGGAAAGGGCCGGCGCAGCGTGTTGCGCGCTTCAGTACGTCGGCCTTCGCGGGCTACGCGTCGGTCGGGTCGGGCCGTGACGCCGCAGGCAGCTACCAGCCGCGCTGACGCCGGGGGGTCTACGTGTGCGAGCGTGACGAGGACCCGAGCCAGCCGCTCCAGGGCGCCGCCCCGTCGTCACTGCATCAGGTCGCGGTTCTGCGCGTGCTCGCTGACCTGCGGTTCCCCGTCCACCGGGGCCCGGGCAGCGTGGCCGGCCGCCTCCGTCCGCGCCCAGCACAGCCGGCACAGGTGCGTGGGCTCCGGCGGCAGCAGCGGGTGACCGCCCAGCGGGCGGACCTCCACCCAGCCGACGGCGGCCTCGGACTCCGCCACCTCCCCGCACTCGTCACAGCGGTACAGCACGCTCACAGGAACCGTCTCCCGACGCTGGGAGCCGACGTCCGTCGGCCTGTGCGCCCAGCCTCCTCGCCGCGGGACGCGGCTGCACGGCCTCCAGCTCCGGCCGTCGAGCCGGCGGGGTGGCTCACCGACCCGGCGCCGGCCACGTCCGGTGACCGGGCGTGTGCGCAGCGGAGCAGCCATCCACGTGGGTCTTTCTCCTGGTCAACCCAGGGTCCTACGGTCCACAGCGTGGGTCCCGCGCGGTGGTGGGGCCACCGCACCCAGCGCCTGGCTGTGCAGGGGGACAGATGGAACGTCCACGGCGACCGGCGTCCCTCCGCGCGGGACTGGCCGCGGTGTCCGGCGCCCTCGTGGTCTGCCTCATGAGCTCCCCGGGCGTGGCCGCCGCCGCGCCGACCCCGGCCCCCCCGACCGCCCCCGGTGACGGGCAGGTGACCGCGGCCCAGGACACCCGGGACGCCGCCGTCCGGCAGCTGAGCGACCTCGCCACCCGGCTGACCCGGGCCCGGGTGCAGGTCGACACAGCGAACGCCGCCGCGGCCATCGCACTGGACACCTACCAGGCCAGGCAGGCCGACCAGCAGGCCGCGCAGGCCACCGCGGAGTCGACCGCCGCGACGGCGCGGCAGGCCGTGGCGGCGTTGGCCGCTGCCCGCGACGAGGTGGCCGCCTTCGCCCGGGCGAGCTACATCCAGGGCACCACCTCACCCGGTCTCCAGGCGATGCTCGACACCGACGACCCGGCGCAGCTGCTCGAACGCGCCCGGCTGCTCGCCGCCGCAGGCGGTCACAAGGCCGATGTGCTGCTCCAGTTCGCCACCGCACGGCGGGCGGCCGTGGCCGCCCACGACACGGCCCAGACGGCGCTGGTGCAGGCGCGCACGTTCGAGCAGCAGGCGGCCGACGCCCTGCACGCCGCCGAGCAGGTGGAGGCGGACGCCCGCCGGCAGGCCGCGGAGTTCGAGGCCGAGCAGGCCGATCTGCTCGTCCGGGTCCAGCAGGCGCAACAGGCGCTCGCCGACCTCGAGGGGGCCCGGGCCGCGGCGCTGGAGTACGCCCGCCGGCAGGCCGCCGCCGAGGCTGCCGAGGCTGCCGAGGCC
>JAOPUQ010000462.1 GCA_025963425.1 Modestobacter sp.
TGTAGGCCAGCGGGGCGACCTCGATGGTGCCGGCGGCCATCAGCCGCGGGATCGACTCGGGGTCGACCATGTCGTGCAGCGCGTCGTAGAGCGGCCGCAGGTAGGGGTCGATCTTCTCCGACAGCGAACCGGGCAGGAAGCCCAGCCGCTCGCCGGCCTCGACCGCCGGGCGGGTCAGGATGATCCGGTTGACCTGCTTGGTCTGCAGCGCCTGGACGGCCTTGGCCATGGCCAGGTAGGTCTTGCCGGTGCCGGCCGGGCCGATCCCGAAGATCACCGTGTGGGCGTCGATCGCGTCGACGTAGCGCTTCTGGTTCAGCGTCTTGGGCCGGATGGTGCGGCCCCGCCGGCTGATGATGTCCAGGCTGAGCACGTCGGCCGGCCGCTCGGACCCACCGCTCTTGAGCATGGCGACGACGCGGCGCACCGAGTCCGGACGCAGCGCCTGGCCGGTGCTCAGCAGCGCGATGAGCTCGTCGAAGACCCGGACGGCGAAGGCGTTGTCGGCCGGCTGACCGGTGATCGAGATCTCGTTGCCCCGCACATGGACGTCGGCGGCGAGCTCGGCCTCGACCAGCCGGAGCAGTTCGTCCCCCGAGCCGAGGAGGGCGACCATCGAGACGGTCGCCGGCACGGTGATGGCGGTGCGGACGGCCGCTGGGGCGCCGTCGGCGGAGAGGGGGGAGATGGGTTGGGCGAGGTCGGCGGCGCGCGCCGAAGCCTCACGGGACGCGCTGGCACCGGGTGTGGTGGACCCTGGTGAGGTGTCGGGCAAGAACGCTCGACCCTGCCTTCCTGCGACGGGACTGTGACCCGGGCCAGTCTACCCGCGCGGACCACCCGGCGACCCGGGTTCACACCACAGCGGGTCAGCGCCCGGTGTAGCCGGCCTTCCCCGGGCCGTCGGTGAGGAAGGACGCGACCGCCCCGCGCAGGTCCTCGGTGCCGAACAGCAGCCCCGACACGGCCGGGACGACGTCGTCCGCCGCTGGGACCCCGTGCCGCACGGCGGTGGCGACCAACCGCTTGGTGGCGGCGTGGGCGACGGTGGGGCCGGCGGCCACCCGGCGGGCGTACTCGCGGGCGGCCTCGGCGAAGCCCTCGTCGGGCAGCACCCGGTTGACCACGTTCCACCGCTCCAGGACGGCGGCCGGGTAACGCTCGCCGGTGAACACCAGCTCCCGGGCCCGCGCCGGACCGGCCCGCTCGGCCAGCCGCTGCGGCCCGCCCATCGACGGGGTGAGCCCCACCACGATCTCCACCAGGCCGAACGAGGCGCCCTCGGCGGCCAGCAGCACGTCGCAGGCCAGCGAGATCTCGAAGGCGGCGGTGAGGGTGAGGCCGTGGGCGGCGAAGACGGTGGGCACCGGCAGGTCCTCCAGCGTCTGCACCGTGCGCAGCAGCCGGGCCCACAGTGCCCCGCCGCGGGCGACGGCGTCCGGGCCCTCGGCGATGTCGGAGAACAGGTGCACGTCGACGCCGGCGGAGACGACCCGGCCGCGGGCCTCCACCAGCACCGCGCGGGCCCGGTCGGGCCGGGCGGGGTCGGTGAGGCCGACGAGCTGCCCGGTCACCCGTTCCCAGGCGTCGAAGACCGCCTGGTCGAACAGGTTGAGCGGGGGGTTGTCGAGGACGACGACGGCCACGTCGCCGTCCCGCTCGACCCGGACGGGGGCAATGGTCTCGGTCACGCTGACACTCTCCCAGCCCTGCCACCCGTCAGCCGGGTGGCCAGCCCATCGGGCGCCCGCCGAGGACGTGCAGGTGTACGTGGTGCACGGTCTGCCCGGCCTGCGGGCCGGTGTTGGTGACCAGTCGGTACCCGGGCTCCGCGCCGTCCCCCGTCGCCAGCCCCTCCTGCAGCGCGACGGCGTGCGCGGCGGCGACGACCTCGCCCAGCAGCGTCGGGTCGGCGGCCGCCAGCGCCGCGGCGGTCGGGTGGTGCTCCTTGGGGATCACCAGCACGTGGGTCGGCGCCTGCGGGTTGATGTCCCGGAAGGCGAAGATGCGCTCGGTCTCGTGGACGACGTCGGCCGGGATCTCCCCGGCGACCATCCGGCAGAACAGGCAGTCCGTCACGGCCCCGACCCTAGGTGACCGCGGGCCACCGTGATGCCCGACGATGAGCTCCCACCCCGCCGTCTCCCTGGAGGTACCCCGTGACCGCACCCATCCCCCGCACGAGGACGTAGTGAGCACCCGTGCCGCTGCCCGGTCGGGTGGCCCCGCCTCGCTCCTCCCGCTGTCCCGCCGCGGCTTCCTCGCCGGGACCGCGGCCCTCGCCGCCGCCGCGCTCGCCGCCTGCGGCCGCACCTCCCCCGTCTCCAGCTCCGCGCCGTCGGGCTCGACCGGCCGGCTGAGCATCGGCGCCATCCCCGACCAGGACCCCGAGGTCCTGCAGCGCCTCTACGGCACCGTCGCCGACTCCATGTCCGGCGCCCTGGACCTGGAGGTCGCCTACCAGCCGGTCACCGACTACGCCGCCGCCGTCTCGCTGTTCCGCACCGGCGACCTGGACCTGGTCTGGTTCGGCGGACTGACCGGCGTGCAGGCCCGGCTGCAGACCCCCGGCGCCGCCCCCATCGCCCAGCGCGACATCGACGAGGCGTTCCACTCGATCTTCGTGGTCAACGCCGGCACCGGGCTCCCGCCGTCGGACGACCTCACCGCACTGGCCGGGCTGCGGTTCACCTACGGCAGCGAGACCTCGACGTCCGGCCGGCTCATGCCCGCCTACTTCCTGCAGGAGCAGGGCGTCGACCCGCAGGGCTTTCCCGGCGGTCCGGGTTTCTCCGGCTCGCACGACGCGACCCTCGGCCTCGTGGCGTCGGGCAGCTACCAGGCCGGCGTGCTCAACGAGCAGGTCTGGACGACGCGCACCGCCGAGGGCTCGGTGGACCCGGCGGTCGTGCTGTACGCCCGGACGCCGGCCTTCCACGACTACCACTGGCTGCTCGGCCCGCAGGCGGTCGAGCGGCTCGGCGAGGACCTCCCCGGGCGGCTGACCGACTACTTCACCGGGCTGTCCGCCGACGACCCGGACGACGCCGAGGTGCTCGACCTCTTCGGCGCCGGGTCGTTCCTCCCGACGACGGCCTCGAACTACGACCAGGTCGAGGAGATCGGCCGCCGGCTGGGACTGGTCAGCTGACCGCCGTCCTGCGGCTGATCGGCGTCGAGGTCCGTTTCGGCGGCACGACCGCGCTGGCCGGCGTCGACCTCACCGTCGACCCCGGCGAGCGGGTCGCCGTGGTCGGGCCCTCCGGCGCGGGAAAGTCGACGCTGCTCGGCCTGGTCAACGGCGCCGTCACCCCCACCGCCGGATCGGTGCAGGTGCTGGGCACCGATCCGGCTCCGCTGCGCGGCCGGGCGCTGCGCCGGCTCCGCGCGCGGGTCGGCACGGTGCACCAGCACCTGGAGCTGGTCGGGCAGCTGCGGGTGGTGCACAACGTGAACGCCGGCCGGCTGGGCAGCTGGCCGGCGGGCCGGGCGGCCTGGTCGCTGGTGCGCCCGCAGGGCCTGCCGGAGGTGCTGGCCGCGCTGACCCGCGTCGACCTGGCCGACCGGGTGTTCGAGCGCACCGACCGGCTCTCCGGCGGGCAGCGGCAGCGGGTCGCGGTGGCCCGGTTGCTGGTCCAGCGGCCGGACCTCGTGCTCGCCGACGAGCCGGCGTCCGCGCTGGACCCGGCGCTGGCCGACCGCGTGCTGGGCCTGCTGGCCGAACTGGCGGCCGAGCAGGGTGGAGCGCTGGTGGCCTCGCTGCACGACCCGGCGCTGGCCCTGCGGCACTGCACCCGGGTCGTCGGCCTGGTCGCCGGCCGGGTGGTGCTCGACGCCCCCACGTCCGCGCTCACCGCCGGCGACCTCGCGACCTTCTACGGGGCACCGCGGTGACCGCCGTGCGGGACGCGCCACCCGCCACCCCGCCCCGGCTGCACCGGGTGCGGGCCCGCTGGGCGTGGGGGCTGGGCGCGGTCGCCGTCGTCGTCTGGTCGCTGGCCGGCGCCGGCCTGTTCACCGGGGACGTGGTCAACCCGGCCGGCCGGGCGCAGTTCGGCCGGTTCGCCGGCAGCGCGCTCTCCCCCGCGCTGGACCCCGCCTTCCTGCAGGTGCTGGCCTCCAGCGCGCTGATCACCGTCGCCTACGCCGTGCTCGGCGCGGCCCTGGCCGTGCTGCTCGGCGCGCTGGGCGCGGTGCTCGTCGCCCGCACGACCTGGGGACGGCGCCGGCTCGGCTGGACGCTGGCCCGCGGGGCGCTCGCCGTCCCCCGCGGACTGCACGAGGCCGTGTGGGGCCTGCTGCTGGTCAACGTGCTCGGCCTGGACCCCTGGGTGGGCGTGCTGGCCATCGGCCTGCCCTATGGCGCGGTCACCGCCAAGGTCTTCGCCGACCTGCTCGACGAGGTACCCCGCGGCAGCCACGACGCGCTGCTGGCCGCCGGCTCCGGCCGGGTCGCCGCGGTCCTCTACGGGCTGCTGCCCCCGGCGTCGGGCGGGCTGCTGTCCTACGCCTGCTACCGGCTGGAGTGCGCGGTCCGGTCCGCGGTCGTGCTCGGTCTGATCGGCGCCGGCGGGCTGGGCTACCAGCTGTCCCTGTCGTTCAGCTCGCTGCGCTGGGAACAGGTGTGGAGCTGCGTCTACGCGCTGGCGGCGCTCTGCGCGCTCGCCGACGTCGGTGGCCGCGCCGTCCGCCGCCGGCTGGCCGCACCGCGCACCCCGGGCGACCGGCTGGCCCGCGACCGGGGGCTCACCGCGGCGGTGCTGACGACGCTGGCGCTGGTCGCCTGGTCGTGGTGGTACCTGGCGATCTCACCGGCCACGCTGTTCGCCGAGCGGACGCGGGAGCAGCTGGCCTACGTGCTGGGCGCGGCCTGGCCGCCGGACACCGACGGCGTGCTGCTGAGCTCGATCGCCGCCCTCGCGGTCGACACGGTGCAGATGTCGGTGATCGCCATCGCGGTGGCCACCGTCGGTGCCGTCGCCCTGGCCGGGCTGGCCGCGCATCCCGCCGGGCACGCCGGGCCCGGACGGCGGCTGACCGGGACCGCCGTCCGGGTGGCGCTGTTGCTGCTGCGCGCCGTTCCGCCGCCGGTCTGGGCGCTGGTGGTGCTGTTCGTGCTGCTCCCCGGCGTGCTACCCGGAGCGGTGGCGCTCGGCGTCTACACCTGGGGCGTGCTCGGCCGGCTGGCCGCGGAGGCCACCGAGGAGCTGGACCCCCGGCCGCGGGCCGCGCTGGCCGCGCTCGGTGCCGGCCCGGCCGCGGGATGGCTGTACGGCGTGCTGCCCCGGGCCACCGGTCCGGTGCTGGCCTTCGCGCTCTACCGGTGGGAGGTCGCCATCCGGGACAGCGTGCTGGTGGGGCTGCTCGGCGCCGGCGGGCTGGGCGCGCTGCTCGCCGCCGGGTGGGCGCGTTCGACTGGGCCGCGGTGACCACGACGCTGGTCGCGCTGATCGTGCTCACCCT
>JAOPUQ010000481.1 GCA_025963425.1 Modestobacter sp.
GGCGAGCACCGGGTCCAGGCCCAGCCGGCGCAGCAGGCCGGCGGTGTCGGCCGCGCGCTGCGCCGAGCCCGGTTGCAGGCCGTGGTCGACGGTCACCCCACCGACGGGCACCCCGGCCGCGCGGCCCTCGAAGGCCAGGGCGGCGGCCAGGGCGAGGGAGTCGGCTCCCCCGCTGCAGGCGACGAGCACCGGCTGCCCGCCGACCCGCAGCCCGGGCCGGACGGCGGAGCGCAGCAGCGCGACCGCCCGCGGCGGACCGGCCACCGGCGCCCGGCTCAGGCGGGGATGGCCGGGCGGGTGCCCAGCACGCGCTCGACCCAGCGGGCCGGCTCGGTCAGCTCCTCCTTGAACGGCAGGTTCGCCGGGGTGGCCCAGACCTGGTTGAACCCGTTCATGCCGGCCAGCTCGACGACCCCGGCCACGAAGACCCGGCCGTCGGCGTACTGCTGCATCTTCTGCTCCAGCCCGAGCAGGCGGCGCAGCACACGGTCGATCGGGCCCCGGCCCTTGCGCCGCTGCGCGAACCTCTTGCGCAGGGTGCGCACCGAGGGGACGACGTCCGGGCCGACGCCGTCCATGACGAACTCCGCGTGCCCCTCGACCAGGCTCATCACCGCGGTGACCCGGTCCAGCACCGCGCGCTGCTCGGGGTCGCGGATCAGCGCCATCAGGCCCTGCGGGGCGTCGTCGTCCTCAGGGGCGCCCCGCACGGCGGCACCCAGGCTGCGGATGACGTCGGTGAGCCGTTCGCGCAGCACGTCGGGGTCGAGGTCGGTGGCCTCGACGAACTCCTGGATCTGCCGCTCGAGGTAGGGCTGCAGCCAGGGGACGGCGGTGAACTGAAGCTGGTGGGTGACCTCGTGCAGGCACACCCAGAGCCGGAAGTCGCTGGGGTCGACGCCCAGCTTGCGCTCGGTCTCCACGATGTTGGGGGCGACCAGCAGCAGCCGGCCACCGCTGCCGAAGACCTCGTACTGGCCCAGCACCCGCGAGGAGAGGAAGGCGAGCAGACCGCCGGCCTGCACGCCGGTGGCGCGTGAGCCGACGGCGGTGACCCACGGGTTGACCGGCTTGTCCTGCTTGGCCTGCAGCGCCGCGGCGAGCGGGTCCAGCAGCGCAGCCATGCCGCCGGTGTTGGCGTCGACCCAGCCGGGCCGGTCGACGACGGCGACGGTCGGCTCAGGGCCACCGAGGACGGGGTGCAGGCCGGTGAGCGCCTCGACGTGCGCGACGGCAGTGGCGGCGGCCCGGTGCAGCTCCGCGACGACCTCGGCGGCCTCCTCGCGGGTGGTCTCGGGCCCGGGCCCCTGCAGGCGTCGGGCAGTGCGTCCGGCGAGGTCCCAGTCGACCAGCGAGGAGGGGCGGCTCATCGCCTCACCGTACGCGGGAGGAGTCTCCCGGTCAGCCCTGCTCGTCGGCCCTGCCGGTCAGCGGCAGCCGCAACCGGCCAGGGCGGCGGCGACGTCGTCCAGGGCCGTCTCGGTGGTGCTGAGGCTGCCCGCGGCGTCGTCGGCCAGGATGGCGAAGGCCAGCAGCCGGCCGTCGGCGGTGAGCACCGTGCCGGCCAGGTCGTTGACGGACAGCAGGGTGCCGGTCTTGGCGCGCACGGCCCCGGGGACGCCGTCGCCGTCGGCAGCACGCTCGGCCAGGGTGCCGTCGTAGCCGGCGACCGGCAGCCCGGACAGCAGCCCGGCGGCGGCCGGCGCCGTGCCGTCGGAGGCGGCGCGGACCACGTCGACCAGCAGCCGGGCCGGGAGCAGGTCCTGCTGGGACAGCCCGCTGGCGTCGAACAGGGTCAGCCCGCTGGTGTCCAGGCCGGCGTCGGCCACCGCCGCGGTGACCGCCGAGGCAGCGCCGGCGAAGGTGGCCGGCAGGTCGCGGGCGATGGCCACGTGCCGGGCCAGCGACTCGGCGAGCAGGTTGTCCGAGGCGGTGAGCGCCTGCTCGACGAGCCGTTCGACCGGTGCGGACTCGACGGTGGCCAGCGTCGCTGCCCCCGCCGGCGCGGTGCCGACGGTGACGGTGGCGTTCGGGGCACCCAGTGCGGTGGCCAGCGCCTGCCCCGCATCGGTGCCCGGTGCGCCGCTGCGCTGGTTGCCGTCCGGGGCGACCCGGGCGCCGTCCACGGCGGTGGCGGTGACCGGCGCGGCGTAGGTGGAGGGCGCGTCGTCGGGTTGCCAGCCGGGCGCGGTCATCGGGCCGCTGAACAGCGAGTTGTCGACGACGACGCGGGTGACCGGGGTACCGCCCAGCTGCGCCCCGACCTGCGCGGCCAGGTCCTCGACGGTGGCCGCGCCCGGGTAGGGCACCGACGGGACGGTGGTGGACAGCGTCGGGTCGCCGCCGCCGACCAGCACCACCTCGCCGGGCGTCGCGCCGGCCACGACAGTGGTGGACAGCGTGCTGGCCGGGTCGAGGGTGGTGAGGGCGGCCAGCGCGGTGAGCAGCTTGGCGGTGGACGCGGGGGTGCCCGGGTCCTCGGCGTCCCGGTCGAACAGCACGTCGCCGGTGGCCACGTCGACGACCTGGGCGGACAGGCCGGAGCCCAGCGTCGAGGCGCCCAGCAGCGGGGCCAGCACGTCGGCCAGCACGACCGGGTCAGGGGCCGGGGCGTCGGCGGACAGCGCGGCCAGCACCGGGGTGGGCTCGCCGAGGTCGGGCAGGACGGCGTCGGGCACCGGCTCGGCCGCCGTCGGGTCGGTGCGGTCGCCCAGGAAGGTGATCGCGGCGACGGCGGCGGCAGCGAGGACGACGACCGCGACCAGCGCGGCCAGCAGCACCCGGCCGCGCCGTCGCTTCGGGCGCCCGGCGCCGGC
>JAOPUQ010000484.1 GCA_025963425.1 Modestobacter sp.
GGTCCTCGCCCGCGGCGAACCGCACCTCGAGGTCCAGCGCGGGCACGTGCACCACCTGCGCCCGCCGGGAGCGCAGCCGCATCTCGATCCAATCGTGCTCGGCGTCCCACAGCGCCACGTGGCCGAAGGCGTCCGGGTCGAAGTCGGCACCGAGCTCACGGTTCAGCACCACCAGCACGTTCCGGTTGAAGGCCGCGGTCACCCCGGCGGCGTCGTCGTAGGCGCGCACCAGGCGGTCGGGGTCCTTGACCAGGTCGGTGCCCAGCAGGAACGAGTCGCCGGGGGCGAGCGTGCCGGCGAGGTCGGCCAGGAACTCCGCGCGGGGCCCCGGCTCCAGGTTCCCGATCGTGGAGCCGAGGAACGCGACCAGCCGGCGGCCGCCCCGGGGCAGCTCACCCAGGTGGGTGGTGAAGTCGGCGACCACGGCGTCGACGGCGATGTCCGGGTGTTCCGCGGTGATCGCCGTCCCGGCGGCCCGCAGCACCGTGGGGTCGACGTCCACCGGCACGAAGCGGCGCAGCGTGCCCGCCCCGGTCAGCGCGGCGAGCAGCAGCCGGGTCTTCTCCGACGTCCCGCTGCCCAGTTCCACCAGCGTGTCGGCGGACGAGGCGGCGGCGATGTTCCGGGCGTGCTCCGCGAGCAGCGCCCGTTCGGTGCGCGTCGGGTAGTACTCCGGCAGCCGGGTGATCTCGTCGAACAGCTCGCTGCCCCGCTCGTCGTAGAACCACCGCGGCGGCAGGCTCTTGGGCGTCGCGGTCAGCCCGGCGAGCACGTCGGCCCGCAGCGCTGCGCCGGCGTCGACCGGGCCGAGGTCGTCGGTGAGGGTGAGGGTCACGGGTTCTCCAGGATCAGGGGTGTGCAGGTCACGCCGTCGGGGGTCACCTCGACGAGGGTCCGGTCGGGGACGTCGGACCACAGCGGGTCGTCGTCCCACGGCTCGCGGGCCAGCGCCGTCCCCTCGTCGGTGACCAGCACCGAGAGGGTGTCGCCCCAGGTGGTGGCCAGCAGGCGGCTGCCGTCGGCGGCGAGCAGGTTGAGCCGGGCGTCCGGGTCGGCGGCGGCCACCTCGGTGACCGTGGCGCCCAGCGCGTCCAGCCCGCGGGCGAACACCAGGCTCGCGAGCAGCGCGCTGTCCACCGTCGACTCGGCGTCCCGCGCCGCCGGCAGCACCGACCGGTCCACCCGGCCGTTGTGCGACACCAGCCAGCGGCCGTCGGTGAACGGAGCCGCGGCGCTCTCCTCGATCGGCATGCCGACGGTGGCGGACCGGACGGCGGCGAGCACGCACCCGGCCGAGATGACCGGGGCGACCGAGGCGAAGGACGCCGAGCCCCACAGCGGCTGCGCCGACCGCCAGCGGGCCGGCTCGGGACGGCCGGGAGCCCACCACCCGACTCCCCAGCCGTCGGCGTTGACCGTGCCGTGCCGTTGCCGCCGGGGCGCGTAGGACTGCACCAGCAGCGAGGACGGCGGGTCCAGCACGAGCGAGGCCAGCGACCGCGGGCGCCCGAGCCAGGCGAGGTGCCGGCACATCAGGCGTCGAACGCCAGCCGGATGCCGCTGAACACCTGGCGGCGCACCGGGTGGTCCCAGTTCCGGAAGCTCGGCCGCACGATGGAGGCCCCCACCGCCCACGACCCGCCTCGCAGGACCCGGTAGTCGCCGTCGAAGAAGGGCGCCGAGTAGTCGGCGTACAGCATCGGGGTGAAGCCGGGCCAGGGACGGAACGGCGAGGAGGTCCACTCCCACACGTCGCCCATCAGCTGTTCCACGCCGTGGGCCGAGGCGCCGGCCGGATAGGCGCCCACCGGCGCCGGCCGGAGCGCGTGCCCGCCCAGGTTCGCCAGCTCGGGGGTCGGGTCGGCCGCACCCCATGGGAAGCGGCGCCGCCGGCCGGTGGCCGGGTCCCACGCGGCGGCCTTCTCCCACTCCACCTCGGTGGGCAGGCGACCGCCCGCCCAGGCCGCGTACGCCTCGGCCTCGAAGAAGGTCACGTGCTGCACCGGCTCGTCGGCCGGCAGCTCCTCCACGATGCCGAACCGCGTGCGGGTGCCCTCCGGTCCCCAGAACTGCGGCCGGGTCAGCTCGGCGTCGCCCCGGTGCTGCCAGCCGCGGGCCGACCACCACCGGGGCTGCTCGTAGCCGCCGTCGTCGACGAACGCGGCGAACTCGGCGTTCGTGACCGGCACCCGCCCGATCCGGAACGCCGGGACGTCGACGGTGTGCGCGGGGCGTTCGTTGTCCAGGGAGAACGGCTCGTCGGTGCCGTCGACGCCGAGGGTGAACTCCCCGCCGGGGACCAGCGCGGTCGTCCCGGTCAGCCCCGGTCGACCGGGCGGCAGGGGTGTTCCGGGGCCGAGCAGGGCCGGTCCGGTGCGCAGCTGCAGGGTCTGCAGCATCGTCTCGTCGTGCTGCTGCTCGTGACTGACGACCATGGCGACGTCGAACGGGTCGTCGTCCGGCCCGAACCGGTCCAGCCGGTCGAGCACCCGGCCGCGTACCTCGGCGCAGAACGCCCGGGCCTTCACCGGCGGCAGCAGCGGCAGCCTGTCCCGGACCGCCCGTGGGTGGGTGAACGCGTCGTACAGCGACTCCACGTCCGGCGGCAGCAGCCCGGCGCACCGGGCATTCCCGCCACGCAGCAGCCACAGGTCCTCCTGCTGGCCGATGTGCGCGAGGTCCCAGACCAGCGGGCTCATCAGCGGCGAGTGCTGGCGCAGCAGCTCCGGCTCGTCGTGGCCGGTGAGCAGCAGGGTGCGGTGGCGGGCGGTGGCCAGCTCGCGGGCCAGCTGGTCCCTCAGGTCCGGCACGGCTCCCCCTCGCTGGCGCTCGTCGGCGCCGCCCGACGGCGCTGTGCCTTCGCATGACCTCGCGAGCTCGGTCATGTGTCCCCCTCGCTGGCGCTCGTCGGCGCCGCCCGACGGCGCTGTGCCTTCGCATGACCTCGCGAGCTCGGTCATGTGT
>JAOPUQ010000011.1 GCA_025963425.1 Modestobacter sp.
GCTGCCGCCGCGCAGAACGCGCTCGACCGGGCCGCCGTCGGCGCCTACGCCGAGGCCGCCTACCAGCGCACCACCACCCAGCGGTACCCGCTCAGCGCGCTGTCGCTGCACGACGCCACCGGCACCGCCGACGTCCTGCACGCCCAGGGCCTGGCCGAACAGCTCACCGACCGGCAGGACCGCACGGTCGGCCGGGCCGCGCTGTCCGCACTGTCCGCCGCCCAGTTCACCGACCAGGCCGCGGTCGCCCAGGACGCCGCCGACAGCGCCCGTGCCCGCGCCGCCGGCGTGCTCGCCGACGTCCGGGAGCTCGTCGCGTCCCTGGACCCCGCGATCACCGCCGGCTGGGCCGCCCTGGGCACCACGCCCACGTCGGCCGCCCAGCAGACGCGGAACCAGGCCGCCCTCCACCACTGGCAGACCTACCTCGGGGACCTGGCGGCGGCCGGGGTGACCCCGCCACCGGCCGCCGCGCTGACCGACCCCGCCGACCTGCCCGACGGCCTGGCTCCGCTCCGGGACGCCACGGGCACCGCGGTGGCCGGCGTGGCCGCCGCCTACGTCGGCGGTCGCACCGTCGCCGTGGTGTCGGCGGAGACCGTCGCCGCGGTCAGCGCCGGCTTCTCCCAGCTCGGCAAGCCCTACCTGGCCGGCCAGAGCGGGCCGGACGGCTACGACTGCGGCGGCTTCACCGCCACCGCGTGGACCAGTGCCGGCTTCGGCCTGCCCGCGGACCTGACCGGCCAGTGGGCGCAGGGCACCCCGGTCCGCGCTCCCGACCTGCAGGTCGGGGACCTGGTCTTCACCACCGACCCGCTGAGCGGGCTGGACGACGTCGGACTGTTCCTGGGCGGCAACCAGGTGCTGTCGGCCTCGGCCGACACCTACCAGGTGGGCGCGCGGGAGGTGCCCGACCTGAGCACCGCCGTCCGGGTGACCGTGGTGCCGGCCCAGCCGACGCCTGCCCCGGTGACCGGCATCCTGCCGGCGTCCTGCAGCGCGCCGCCGCTGCCGGTCGGTCCGCTGACGGCCACCAGCGGCGCCTGGGGCGGCTGGGCCAACGGCCAGATCCCGGCCGACCAGCTCTGCCGGGTCAACGCGGGCTCCCACCGCCTGCGCTGCGACGCGGCGGCGGCCTACACCGCGATGTCGGCGGCCTACGAGACCGCCTTCGGCGCCCCGCTGTGCATCACCGACTCCTACCGGTCGCTGGGCGCGCAGGTCGACGCCCACGAGCGCAAGCCGCGGATCACCGCCGTCCCCGGCACGTCCAACCACGGGTGGGGCCTGGCCGTCGACCTCTGCGGCGGGATCAACGTCTTCGGCACCGCGCAGACCGCGTGGATGACGGCCAATGCGGCCCGCTTCGGCTGGCTGCACCCGGACTGGGCCGACAGGTCCGGCTCGAACCCCGAGCCGTGGCACTGGGAGTACGGCGCCCTGCTCTGAGGACGCCCCGGCGGTCGCCGGGTCAGGCCCACCCGAGGTCGGTGAGCTCCCGCCAGGGCATCGTCCGGCTCGCCTCGGTCGCCTCGGCGGTCAGCCGGCGGGCCACCCCGGCCTCGGCGCAGGCGACCGGGCGCCGCGGGGTGATCACGACGTGCGCGTCCCGCAGCGGGAGCCCCGCGGACGCCGACTCCGCCAGCAGGTCCTCGGGGCGGGTCAGCAGCGCGGTGTCCAGGCCGGGTACGCCGGAGTGCGACCACAGGGCCACCGGCCCCGCGAGGCGCAGGTCACCGGGGAGCACGGACGAGCGGCCCAGGGCCGCCGAACGGACCTGGTGGACCACCGGGAGGGAGGCCGTCCGCGAGGGGCGCCACGCCACGACGGCGTCCTCCCGGGCGACGACGACGCGCCAGCCCAGCACGGACTGCCGCGGGTCGGCCCAGTCCAGTACGGCGATGCCCGCCTCCGCGGCCACCGCGTCGGGCACCGGACGGCGGGCCAGCCACGAGCGCAGGGCCGTGGACACCCCGTCCGGCGTGGGCAGCACCCGCGCGCGGCTCATCTCCCCCGCCAGCTCGACCAGCGGCACCCGGGTGCGGCATCCGCACTCCTCGACGAGGAGCACCGGACCGTCGACGACCGCCAGCTCCAGCCCGGGGACGTCCAGCGTCTCGCGCAGCTCCTCGACGGCGGCGACCAGGTCGCCGGTGCGCACCTCCGCGCGGGTCAGGCGCTGCAGCAGCCCGGCGGGGGCCCCGAACGGCCGGTCCGTCACGCGCTCCGCCCGCCGGTCAGCGCCGTGCGCGCGACCGGGGACAGCTCCGCGAGGGACAGCACGCTGGCCAGCTCGGGCGCGGAGAGCCGGACCGGGACGACGTCGGTGCCCCAGCCGGTGGCCTGCCGCACCCGCGCGATCGGGGCCGGCCAGACGAGCTCGCGGGCGGCCGCCACGTGCAGCTCGGTGAGCACGTCACCGAGGTGGATCGCGGCCACGGGGTGCAGCGCCGGAACGTCGAGTGCGGCCTGCACGACCCGCTGCACGTCGGCACGGTCCACGGCGCTGAGCCAGTGCGGGACCAGGGCCGCCTGGGTCGGGTCCTCCATCGCGGCACTCATGACGACGGCCCCTCTCCCGCCGCCCCGCGGCGGCCGTTGCAGGTCGGGACTGTCACGACATCTACATCGGCAGGTGGGCGCTCCGACGGACCCTGGCCGGCGATGCGTTCCCGCACCTGGTCGGCCCGCCCGACGCCGACGGGCCGGCCCACCCCCGGGGGTGGACCGGCCCGCAGCAGGGACGGAGGACGGCCGGAGCGGCCGCCGGGTCAGCCGGCCAGCTCGGAGAGCCGCTCCTTGAGCGCGCGCTCGGCCCGGTCGGCGTGCACGTTCATGTTGCGCACCGAGGTGACCAGCTCGGCCGAGAGCTGGGTCTTGGTCTTGCCGCCCCAGGTGGTGAGGTACCAGGTCGCCCAGCCCAGCACGTTCGGCTGGGCCGCGCGCTGGTCGCGCCGGGCCGTCGGGTCGGCTGCGCACGCGGCGGTGAGCGCGTGCGACAGCAGCGTCTGCTCGGCCTCGCCCATCAGCTCGTCGGGGACCTCGGCACTGTCGGGCAGCACGTACTCGACCGAGTCGGGGCCGCCGTCCAGCGAGTGCAGGTTGCGCAGCCCGTTGAGGGTCGCCACCGTCTGGGAGTTGCGCCGCAGGGTGGCCACGCTCTGCCCCATGTACGCGGCGAGCTCCTGCTCGCTCGGCCGGCGCTGGTGCTCCGCGGTGAAGGCCGCGATCGCCTTCTGCTGCTTGTTCTCCGTGTCCGCGGCGGTGCGCCCGTAGGCGTTGCGGCCCAGGTCGTGCACCCACTTGGACAGCTGGGTCGCCAGGAAGGCCCCGAACGGGACGCCCTTGCCCTCGTCGTACTGTCCGACGGCCTTGAGCACCCACTCGGCGACCTGCTGGTCGACGTCGTCGTTGTCGGGCAGGTGGAGCCGGATGGTGCTCATGTTCCGCTGCAGCCGCTTGAGGCTGACCCGGCAGTAGTGCCGGCACAGGTCGGCGAGGAAGGCTGGCGGCAGGTCACGCGGCGCCCGCCGACGGACGTCGGTCTCGGCGCGCAGGCCGACCGTCGCATAGCCGTTCGTGGCGCACCAGGCTCGGACCAGGGTGGCCATCGCCTCGCCCTCGCCGCACGCGCCGTCGACCCGGTACAGGCCCTCGCCCTCGTCGTAGGTGACGGTGACGCCGGCGGGCAGCGCGGCGCGGAAGGTGGCCAGCGGCAGCTCGCGGTCCACCCGGAAGTGCACCCGGTCGCGCGGGGTGATCGGGGCGAGCGCCCACCCCTCGGCCTCGCTGAGGCCACCGAACACGAGGGGGTCACGGGTGCGCGGGGGGCCGTCGGCCCCCGCGGTCATGGGCAGGGTGGGGTGGGACACCGGTCCTCCTGAGGGGAAGTGCAGGTGGGCGTGGTGGGGAAGAAGGTGGTGCTGGCCGGCGGACACGCCGCCGGGGAAGAAGGACGCCTCAGGCAGGGACGGGGACCGCGCGGCTGGTGACCGGCGCCGGGGAGTCGGCCGGGGCGGCGGGCTCGCCGCGACGGGGGGCCGGGATGAACGGGCGGGGCGCGGCGACCGCGTCGAGCACGCCGACGGCGGCGCTGCGCTCGGCCTCGCTGGGCTCGGCGACGTAGACCGGCATGTAGTCGTACAGCGAGGTGAACAGGCCGTCGACGAACAGGTACGCGGCCTGGGCGGACGCGGAGAACTTGGCGACCTCGGCCCGTGGGCCCAGGTCGATGCCCACGGTGACGCGGACGACGCGGTCGTCCTTACTCAGCCCGGTCAGCTCGAAGGCGACCGACGGGTGCTGGGCCGCCAGCGCGGCGAGAGCGGCGAGGCACTTGCGCACCGCGGGTCGGCGGGGTCGCAGCTGCACGTGCACCAGGACCGACTCGGCGCGCTCCTGCTCGCCTGCGGCGTCGGCCCGGGTGCCCAGGTCGGTGCCGAGATCGGCGCCGACCGGAACGCTGAGGTCGATGCCCGACTCGAGGTCGAGATCTGCCGTGCCCGCACCGGCGAGCTGGCCGCCGGCGTGGGCCGGGCGAGTGGTTGCGCTGAGTTCCATGAACGTTGCCCCCTGTGACGTGCTGTGGGGGAAGGCTTGCGCATAGAACGCCAGGTCGCCGTCAAGACTCGCCGTCTTGTGACTACTGGGACAGGGGGGAAATGCAAGAGTTGAGCCGAATTCAGCTCAACTTTGTCATTCTTCTCTACGCGGACCGGTCCGTCCCAGGGGCGAAGGCGGCCAGCGCGGCCGCGGCGTGCGACGCAACCTCTGCAGCCAGCGCGTTGGCCTCCGAGATCTGCCTGTAGA
>JAOPUQ010000027.1 GCA_025963425.1 Modestobacter sp.
GCGGCCTGGGCCTCCGCGGCGGCCTGCGCCTCGGCGGCCGCCTTGGCCTCCGCCTCCGCCTTCTGCTGGGCCTCGATCACGGCCTGGTCGGCGGCGGCCTGCGCCTGCGTGGCGGCGTCCTGGGCCGCCTCGCGCTGGCTGCGGGTGGCGGCGAGGTCACCGAGCCGGTCGGGCAGCTGGTCGTCGACGATCGCGTCGGCGGACTGCGAGGTGAGGTCCAGGTGCGCGGCGACGCTGGTGGGCTGCTCGGCGGACGTCCCGGCGGAGGCGGCCGGCTCGCTGGTGCCCAGCACGCCCACCAGGACGGCGCCGACGGCAGCGGCGGACAGCAGTATCGCCGGACGCCGGATGCCCGTCGGCGGACGGCGACGCCGGGTGGCGCGGGTGGCCGGGGCCTCGTCGGCGGACTGCTGGTCGGGCAGTTCGGCCGGCGCGCTGGACAGGTCGGTGCGGCGGTTCATGAAGAGGTGTGCTCCGGGGGGAAAGAGCCCGCGGCGGGCCGGCCTCGCTCAGACTCGAGCGGGCGCGGGGCGTGGCGGGGCGGGGCGTGCGGCTGACGGGGCCGGTCCGGCTCGCGGCATGTCCCGGGCCTGCGCAGCACTGCGGCTGCGGGCGGGAGGACCTCCGGCGCGGACGGCGCCCGGGTCAGATGTGCAGGGGGGCGAAGAAGTCTCCGCGCCGGCGACTGCGGGGTGGTGCGGCGGTGGCTGGGCGCGCCATCAGGCGGCTCTCCGTTCTTCCAACTGCCGCCTACCGAGTTAGCTGACGGATTCGGGCGGGAAGACGCCCTACCTGCTCCCGAGCGGTGCTCGAGGGCAGGATTCACCCCAGTGCTGCGGTGGGTCCCCGGCTCGCTGCGCGGTGGCGCAGCGACTCGACGGCATCCGGCGCGGGCTCCCCGGTTGGGGATGTGACGTCCGGCCTGACTCAGCCAACGTAGATGCCGTTACCGGTACGTGACAATCCTCGGACCGACATTTCGTCGTGATCTGCCCCGCGTTTCCTGCGTTCGGAAGGTCTGGGACGCATCCCAGGTGGTACCAGAGTCAGCCTTCGGCCGTCAGGGCATGCGCCAGACCGTGGTACGCCGAGGCCGCGCCTCGTCGACGTCGGGGACGTCGTAGGCGGCCACCGCCACCAGGCCCTCGCCGGGCAGGTACTTGCGGCCCGGGTCGCCCAGCAGCACCGTCGCCCCGCGGGTCCACGCCGTCCACAGGAACGGCAGCACCCGGCTGGTCATCTCGCGGTCGTAGCAGACGTCGCCGGCCACGACGACGTCCACCTCGGGCGGATCACCGGCCAGCACGTCGCCGACGACCTCGATCCCGGTCACGCCGTTGACCTCCGCGTTGACCCGGATCGCGGTGTGCGAGTACGGGTCGACGTCACTGGCCAGCACCGAGGTCGCCCCCGCCAGCACCGCGGCCACCGCGACCAGGCCGCTGCCGGACCCCAGGTCCAGCACCCGGCGGCCGGCGACCGTCTCCGGAAAGTCCAGCAGGTACCGGGCCAGCGCCTGCCCGCCCGGCCAGGCGGCCGCCCAGAACGGTGGCGAGTCGCCGGCGCCGACCCCCTCGGTCTCCATCGCCTCCCACAGCGCCACCACGTCGTCGGCGACGTGCACCTGGACCTCCGGCGCCAGCGGCGGGCGGGTCAGCCGGGTGTGGACGGCGAGGAAGGACGCCGGGACGTCGGGGCGGGTCGGCACCCCGCCAGTCTGCCCGTCGGTCCGGACGCTCAGTCCCGGCGCCGGGTGCGGACGACGGTCACCGGGCACGGCGAGTGGTGGACGATCTGGTCGCTCACCGAGCCCAGCAGCAGGCCGCTGAAGCCGCCCCGGCCACGGGAGCCGACGACGAGGAGGTCGGCGCCCTCGGCGGCCTCGATCAACGCGCGGACCGGCGCGGCGTGCACGGCGTGGCAGGTCACCGCGGCGGCCCGGTCGGCACCCAGCGCCGCGGCCACGTCGGACCGCAGGTCGTCGAGGACGGCCTTCTCGTAGTCGGTCATCGGCGGGACATAACCCGACTCCCAGGTCGCGGGCCGCGGGGCGGACGTCATCCGCCAGGACCGCACGACGTGCAGGGGCCAGCCGGCACGATCGGCCAGCGCGGCCGCCCACACGAGCGCCTCTCCCGAGCAGCCGGAGCCGTCGTGCCCGACGACCACGCCGCCGCCGACCTCCGCCTGGGTCGATACGCCGCTGTCGTCCACGCCCGCGTCGAGCGGCACCTGACCGAGCTCGGCGGCGACCACCTCGGCGCGACCCGTCAGATCGCCGGTTCCCGGCCCTGCACGCCCCTCCTCGGGGGTCTCGCCCATCGCCGCACTCGTCCCCTGGTCCACTCTGCCGTCGCTCACGCCGCCCATCTTGTCCTGTCGGGCGCCGAACGGGGACGGCCGCGTCCGCTGATGGCCTCCGGGGGGCCGTGGCCGCGCCTCAGGGTTCCGGTGACAGCTTGATCACTTCGGTGCTTGATCACCTTGGATCGCGGGTAGGCGGCGAGGGACTGAACGTCGATGACGTCCTGTCGGGCCGACCGGCCCACCGGGGCAGACACGAGAGGGTGGACACACGTGGAGCACTTCACGATCGCGACCGTGGCCGAGGAGAGCGCCGACTTCCGTCGGGTGCTCTGGACCGGGGAGCACACGCAGCTGGTCATCATGACCATCCCGCCGGGCGGTGAGATCGGCGAGGAGGTCCACGAGGACACCGACCAGATCCTCACCTTCGTCAGCGGCACCGGCCAGGCCGTCGTCGGTGGGCAGAAGAAGAACGTCAGCCAGGGTGACCTGGTCGTCGTCCCGGCCGGGAAGAAGCACAACTTCCTCAACACCGGGGTCAACCCGCTGGTGCTCTACACGGTCTACGGGCCGCCGGAGCACGCCGACAAGGCCGTGCACGAGACCAAGGAGGTCGCCGACGAGCTCGAGGAGGCGGGCAAGGACGAGCCGCCGACCGAGTGACGCCGCCTGACCCGCGCCGGCCGCCCGCTCCCAGCCTGGGTGCGGGCGCCGGCGCGTCTGGGACAGGCTGAAGGCCGTGACGACGACGCAGCCCGGCATCTTCGCCCTCGGCACCCCGGAGCACTGCTACCTCGAACTCGACCTCGAGCCCGGCGCCGGCCCCGAGGACCTGGTGCGCGGCATCGCCGGGCTCACCGGGCCGCTGTCCTCGACCGGTGGGGTCAACCTGGTCGTCGGCTTCCGCCCCGAGCTGTGGGCCGCGGTCGCGCCGGCGGACGCCCCGGCCGACGCGGCGAGCTGGACCGAGGACCTGGTCGGGGCCGGGAGGTACCGGATGCCGGCCACCCAGCACGACGCGTGGGTGTGGGTCGCCGGCGGTGACCGGACGGCGGTGTTCGACAACGCGCGCACCGTGCTCGCCGAGCTCGCCGGCACCGCCCGGGTCGCCGCCGAGGTGACCGGCTGGCTGTACCGGCACGACCGGGACCTGACCGGCTTCATCGACGGCACCGAGAACCCATCGCTGCTCTCGGCCGCCCAGGTGGCCGCCGTCCCCGACGGTGAGCCCGGCGCCGGGGCGAGCATCGTGTTGTTCCAGGTGTGGCGGCACGACACCGCGGCCTGGGAGTCGCTGGGCCGGCGCGGGCAGGAACGGGCGATGGGCCGGACCAAGCCGGACAGCGTCGAACTGGACGAGGACGAGATGCCGGCCAGCGCGCATGTCGCCCGCACCACCGTGGAGGTGGACGGCGAGGAGCAGCAGATCTTCCGCCGCAACGTCGCCTACGGCGGAGTCACCGACCACGGGACGGCGTTCGTCGGCTTCGCCCGTGACCAGTGGCGGATGGCCGAGATGCTGCGCCGGATGGCCGGCGTGACCGACGGTGTCCGCGACGGCCTGACCGGCTTCCTCACCCCGCTGACGGGTGCGTACTACACCTGTCCGTCGGTCGACGCCCTGGCGCGGTTCGCCCCGCCCGACGAGGACTGAGCAGACGCACGGTCAGGCCGCGGAGCTCCGGCGGACGGCGGTGCCGAACCAGCTGGTCAGCAGGTGGCTGCGCACCGACGCCGGAAGCGCGCCCCAGCGGAGCAGAGCCGCCCGCGCCGGGAGGGTGCTCGCCGCGGCGAGCTCCGCGAGCTCACGGACGCGTTCGGGACGCGGGCTGAAGGGGCCACGCTCGGGCACACCGGCCGCGAGGTGACTGTCCAGGGCCGCCGAGATGTCGGCCTGGTGCGCAGGGTCGAACCAGCGGGGGCTCCTCGGCGAGCCCTGCGAGAGGTCCTGACGGGTCACGTGCTGCTTATCGGCAGACCGGCGGCCGGTCGGTACCCCCGGCGGAGGCATGCGCCGAGGCGAGGTCGCTGGACGAGTCGCGCCCCGCCCAGCCGCGCGCCCGACCGCCGGCTCGTCACCGCCCTGGCGCCCCGGCCGGGTCCCGATGACCACCGTGCCGTCCAGCTCCGCCGACCGCGCCACCCGGGTGACCAGCCCGGCGGCGGTCATCGCGTCGGCCGTGGCCGGCGCCTGACGCTCGCTGGTCTCGATCAGCAGCGACCCGCCCGCCGCCAGCCAGCGAGGTGCCGCGGCCGCGACCCGGCGCTGCACGTCCAGCCCGTCGGCGCCGCCGTCCAGGGCCACCCGGGCCTCGTGGTCCCGCGCCTCGGGCGGCATCGTGGCGATCGCGTCGGTCGGTACGTACGGGGCGTTGGCCACCAGGACGTCGACCCGGCCGAGCAGGAACGACGGCAGCGGCGCGTCCAGGTCGCCCTCCAGCACCCGGCCGACGCCGGGCGGGATGTTGCGCCGGGCGCAGCGCACCGCCGCCGGGTCGATGTCGGCCGCGTACAACTCGACGTCGGCCAGCGTGGCCGCCAGCACCGCCCCCACCGCACCCGTGCCGCAGCAGAGGTCGACGACCACCGGGTGCGGCGGTGCGAGCGCCGCGGCCTGCCGGACGAGGAACCCCGTGCGCCGACGGGGCACGAACACCCCGGGCTCCACCACGATCCGCAGGCCGCAGAACTCCGCCCAGCCGAGCACCTGCTCCAGGGGCAGCCCGGCGACCCGCCGGTCGACCAGCGCCGCGAGGTCCGCGGGCGTCCCGGCGGCGGTGCCCAGCAGCTCCGCCTCCTCCTCGGCGAACACGCACCCGGCCGCGCGCAGCCGCTCGACGACCGCAGACGACGGGGGCACGGCCGTCATGCTCCGCGCCGTCCCGGGCTCGTCGCCGTCGACCGGGCGCGGCGCACCCACCGGGAACCGGGCCCCTCGGCGGCCGCCTCGTCGGCCGGGTTGACCAGCGCGCAGCGGTCCAGGGACAGGCACCCGCAGCCGATACAGCCGTCCAGGTCCTCCCGCAGGGACTCCAGCTCCGCGATCCGCTTGTCCACCCGCCGCCGCCAGCCCGCCGACAGCCGCGCCCAGTCCTCGCGGTCCGGCGCCCGGTCCGCCGGCAGCTCGGCGAACGCGGCTCCGACCTCGGCCAGCGGCAAGCCGATACGGGCGGCGGCCGCGACCACCGCCAGCCGGCGCAGCACCGACCGGTCGTAGCGACGCTGGTTGCCGGTGGTGCGCCGGGCGCTCAGCAGCCCCCGGGACTCGTAGTAGCGCACGGTCGGCACCGGCACCCCGGCCCGCCGGGCGACCTCGCCGATGGTCAGCTCCCGGTCCATCCCGGCAGTCTCGACCACCGCGACCCTTGACCTCAAGCGCGCATGAGCTGTTGGGCTGCCTGCATGGGCGGACTGCTGGACGAGGTCTACGAGCGGCTGCGGGACACCGGCCCGGAGTTCGACGGGTGGCTGTCCAACCACGGGCCGATGGCCGCCGACGCCCTGCTGCGGCTGGGTCCGGACAGCGAGGTGCACGTCCACCGCTGGGTCGACCGGTACCGCACCCGCCTGGAGGACGCGCCGGCCCCGCGCTGGCCGATCAGCCCGGAGTCCTGGCGCGAGGCGTTCGGCGACGCCACCCGGCTGGGTGACTGGCCGGCCTTCTTCGACCGTGAGCTGGCCGAGCGGCCGTGGCCCGACGTGCTGTGCACCTGGTGGCCGCGCCTGCTCCCCGGCGCGGTGGCAGCGGCCACCCACGGGCTCATCCGGACCGGCCACGCGGTGCGCGCGCTGCGCGAGGAGCAGACGCCACCCCGGGTCGCCGAGCTGGCCCAGGCCCTCGGCTACTGGGCCGCCCGCTGGCAGCCGGTGCCCGGCGACGTCCCGCCGCGTGGCTCGCGGGCCCCCGGGACGGCGCTCGACGCACTCCCGGTGCTGGGCGGGGCCGGGGACGTCCGCCGGCGGCTGGCCGACCTGGGTTCCCGGCCGGACTGGGCACCGGCGGTCGCCGGGCTGGCGCCGGTCGCGGTAGCCGAGGTCCCGGCGGCGCTGGACGCACTGGTCGACGCCGCCGTCGTCCGGTACGGCCGGTGGGCACACGGCAACCCGGTGATGCTGGTGCACGCCGCCACCGCGCCCCGGGCCGCCGCCCTCGTGCTGCCATCCCTGCCACGGGACCAGTGGCAGCCGACGTTCCGGGCCGCCTGGGTGACGGCCGCGGCGATCACCGCCGCCTACCGGCCGGCCGGTGTGCTGCCCGAGCCGCCGTCCGGGCTGGACCCGCGGCCGGCCACCGAGGCGGCACTGCGCTCGGGTGACGAGCACGCGCTCAAGTTCGCCGAGGTCGCGGCCGAGTCCGCCGCGCGCGGGGTGCCCACCGCGGTGGGCGCGGCGCAGCGGGCTGCGCAGCTGATCGGCCGAGCCGGCGGGTGAGCCGGGCGGGTCGCGGAGGACGACGCCACCCGGCGACCGGCCGGTGCTGCCGCTCCGCTTCAGAGCTGGCGGTAGGCGGCATCCGGGACGTCGGTGACGAACATGTACCCCGGCGCGTGGGTGATCGCGAACGGCGGGCGGGAGGCCATCACGGCCGCCTGCGGGGTGACCCCGCAGGCCCAGAAGACCGGGACGTCGCCCTCGGCGAACTCGACCGGGTCGCCGAAGTCCGGCCGGGACAGGTCGGCGATGCCCAGCGCGGACGGCGAGCCCACGTGCACCGGTGCCCCGTGGACCTGCGGCATGCGGCCGGTCACCTGCACCGCCGTGGCCACCAGCGCCCCGGGGACCGGCCGCATCGACACGACCAGCGGCCCGGACAGCCGCCCGGCCGGACGGCATTCCCGGTTGGTCCGGTACATCGACACGTTGCGCCCCTGCTCGATGTTGCGCACCGGGACGCCGGCGTCCAGCAGCGCGGTCTCGAAGCTGAAGCTGCACCCGATCAGGAAGGCGACCAGGTCGTCGGTCCACAGGTCGGAGACGTCGGTCGGCTCGTCGCTGAGCTCCCCGTCCCGCCAGACCCGGTACCGGGGCAGGTCGGTGCGCAGGTCGGCGTCCGGCGCCAGCACGGTGCGGGTGGAGCCGGGGTCGGTGACGTCCAGCAGCGGGACCGGTTGCGGGTTGCGCTGGCCGAACAGCAGCATGTCCCAGGCCCAGTCCCGGGGCAGCACCACCATGTTGGCCTGGGTGAACCCGGGCGCCCAGCCCGACGAGGGCACGGCCAGTCCGGCCCGGTACTGCTCGCGGGCGCCGGCGGGGTCGGCGGTGGGCAGGACGGTGGTCACGGAGTTCTCCTCAACGGTCGCGGTGGGCGGCCAGCAGCTCGGCCTCGGAGTCGTGCAGGTAGTCCTCGAGCTCCTTGGCGGCCCGCTCGCACTCACCGGCGACGAGCAGGTCGAGCAGCGCGCGGTTGCGGCTGACATAGGGCTCGCACAGCCGCTGCGGCGTGGCCACGGCGTGGAACGCCAGCCGGAGCTCGGCGAGCAGCCGGGCCGCGGTCTCGTCGATCCGCCGGCTGCCGGCCAGGGCCACCAGGTGCTGGTGGAAGCGCATGTTCGCGGTGCCGACGGCCGGCCAGTCACCGCGGCGGGCCGCGTCCTCACCGGCGGCGACGTCGTCGTGCAGTGGCCGCAGCCGGACCGGGTCCAGCCCCTCGAGCCGCCGGACGACGTCGCACTCGATCGTCCGCCGCAGCCGGTACAGGTCGACCAGGTCGTCCTCGTCCAGCTCGGGCACGAAGACCCCACGGTGCAGGTGGTGCACGAGCAGGCCCTCGTGGGTGAGCAGCCGGAACGCCTCGCGCAGGGTGTTGCGCGTGACGTGCAGCTCCTCGACCAGCTGCTCCTCCGACAGCCGGGTGCCCGCGGCCAGGTCGCCCTCGATCACGCGGCGGCGCAGCAGCTCGGCGACCCGCTCGGCCGTGCTGGACCGGTCGAAGGAGCGCACCTCGTCGGCGACGGTGCGCAGCCAGCCGGGGTCCTGCGCGGCGGACCGGCCGACATCGACGAGGTGCGGCATGCCGACATCCTGCCTCGTCCCCGCGTGACGGAACAGTTCAACATCAGCCGATCCCATCGAAGGATTGTTGAACGACCCCCTGCGTTCGCCCGTCAAGGGCCTTCGCACGTGACTCCTCCACGCCACCGCGGGTACCCACCACCGAACCGATCGGGAGCAGACATGACCGCATCGCAGGGACCGTCCGAGCCGACCGCGTCGGGGAGCCCCTCCGCCGACCCGGCAGCCGGGTCCGGGACACCTCGCGTCAACGTGAAGCGCACGACCGCCGTCGCCGGCGCCATGTTCCTGATGGCGATGTCCGCCGCCGGTCCGGGGTTCATCACCCAGACCGCCACCTTCACCAATACCTACGGGGCCTCGTTCGCCGCGGCCATCGTGGCCAGCATCGTCATCGACGTCGCCATCCAGCTGAACGTCTGGCGGGTCATCGGTATCAGCGGCCTCCGGGCCCAGGACCTGGCCAACGCTGTGATCCCCCGCGCGGGCTACGTGCTCACCGTGCTGATCGTCGCCGGCGGCCTGGTGTTCGGCATCGGCAACATCGCCGGTGCCGGTCTCGGGCTGCACAACCTGCTGGGCCTCGACCCCCGGATCGGGGCGACCCTCAGCGCCGTCCTGGCGATCGTCATCTTCAGTTACAAGGGTCTGGAGGGCACCGTCGACAGGGCGGTGATCGCCCTGGGCGCGGTCAAGATCGGGCTGATCGCGTTCGTCGCCGTCAAGACCACCCCGCCGGTCGGCGAGGCGATCGTCCGCACGTTCGCCCCCCAGGGCCTGGACTTCCTCCCGGTGATCACCCTCATCGGCGGCACCGTCGGCGGTTACATCACCTATGCCGGCATCCACCGCATGGTCGAGTCGGGCATCGTCGGACCGGGCAACCTCAAGGCCATCACCCGGGGGGCGGTCAACGGCATCCTGGTCACCGGGGCGCTGCGGATCCTGCTGTTCCTCGGCGTCCTCGGTGTCGTCGCGGGCGGGGTCGCGCTGTCCCGGACCGACCCGGCCGGCTCCGCCTTCCGGTCCGCCGCCGGAGGCGTGGGCCTGCGGCTGTTCGGCCTGACGTTCTGGACGGCGGGCATGACGAGCACCATCGGTGCCTCGTTCACCTCGGCGTCGTTCATGCGGACCCTGGTCAGGCCGGTCGACCGGAACTTCAACCTGTCGATCGCCACGTTCATCACCATCGCGACGCTGATCTACCTTGTCGTCGGCACGACGCCGAGTTCACTGCTGGTGTTCGCCGGCGCCTTCAACGGGCTGATCCTGCCCTTCGGCCTGGCGATCGTGCTCTGGGTCGCCTGGCGTCGCCGCGACCTGCTGGCCGGCTACCGGTATCCGAAGCCGCTGC
>JAOPUQ010000032.1 GCA_025963425.1 Modestobacter sp.
GAACGGCTCGGCCAACGGCGCAGCCGTCCCGGCGGCGCCCGACGCCCCGGCGGCGCCCGACGCCCCGGCCACGCCCGACGCCCCCGCCGCCGACGCCCCCGCCGTCGACGCTCCTGCGGGGGCGCCCACCGGGCGCCGTCGCCGGACCGCCAGCCGCCCGGCCGGCGCGCCGGCCGCGGACGCCGAGGCAGTCAGCACCGACTCCCCGGTCGCCGCGGCTCCCGCCGCCGACGCGACCGCGCGGACCGAGACCCGCACCGAGTCCCGTCCGGACACGGCACCGGCCGAGGGCCGCACCGAGGGTGAGCGCCCCGAGCGCCCCGAGCGCCCGCAGCGCACCCGGGGCAACCGTGACCGGGCCGAGCGGGACGGTGCCCGCGACGGTGCCGGGCGCGAGGGCAACGCCGCCGAGGACCGCACCCGCGAGGGCGGCAAGCGTGACGAGCGCCCCCGCACCGAGGGCAACCGCGACTCCGAGGAGCGCGGCGGCCGCAACCGCAACGGCGGCAGCGACGTCGAGTCCGGCGACCGTGCCGAGCGGGGCCGCAACGGCGGCCGGAACAACCGTGACGGCAACCGCAACGACGGCAACCGCAACGACGCCGGTCGCAACGACGCCGGTCGCAACGACGCCGGCCGCAACGACGCCGGCCGCAACGACGCCGGCCGTCCCGACGCCGGCCGTCCCGACGAGGACGACGACGATTTCGACAGCAACGGCCGTCGCCGGGGCCGGCGCTACCGCGACCGCAACCGCCGCGGCGGGAACGCCGGTGGCGGCGGGGGTCGGGAGCGCTTCGAGCCCAGCGAGCCCACGGTCAGCGAGGACGACGTCCTGCTGCCGGTGGCCGGCATCCTCGACGTCCTCGACAGCTATGCCTTCGTCCGGACCTCGGGGTACCTGACCGGTCCGAACGACGTCTACGTGTCGCTGTCCCAGGTGCGTCGCCACGGCCTGCGCCGCGGTGACGCCATCACCGGCGCGGTCCGCCAGCCCCGCGAGGGCGAGCGCAAGGACAAGTACAACGCCCTGGTCCGCCTGGACTCGGTCAACGGCCTGGACCCCGAGCAGGCCCGCAACCGGCCGGAGTTCACCAAGTTGACGCCGCTCTACCCGCAGGAGCGCCTGCGGTTGGAGACCGAGTCCAACCTGCTGACCACCCGGCTCATGGACCTGGTCATGCCGCTGGGCAAGGGGCAGCGTGCGCTGATCGTCAGCCCGCCCAAGGCGGGCAAGACGATGGTGCTGCAGGCCATCGCCAACGCGATCACCACGAACAACCCCGAGTGCCACCTCATGGTCGTGCTCGTCGACGAGCGGCCCGAAGAGGTCACCGACATGCAGCGCTCGGTGAAGGGCGAGGTCATCGCCTCGACCTTCGACCGGCCGCCGTCGGACCACACGACCGTCGCGGAGCTGTCCATCGAGCGGGCCAAGCGCCTGGTCGAGATGGGCCACGACGTCGTCGTCCTGCTGGACTCGATCACCCGGCTGGGGCGTGCCTACAACCTGGCCGCGCCGGCCAGCGGCCGCATCCTGTCCGGTGGTGTCGACTCCACGGCGCTCTACCCGCCCAAGCGCTTCCTCGGCGCCGCCCGCAACATCGAGAACGGTGGCTCGCTCACCATCATCGCCTCGGCGCTGGTGGAGACCGGGTCGACGATGGACACGGTGATCTTCGAGGAGTTCAAGGGCACCGGCAACGCCGAGATCAAGCTCGACCGCCGGCTGGCGGACAAGCGGGTCTTCCCGGCCGTCGACGTCAACGCCTCGGGCACGCGCAAGGAGGAGATCCTCCTGGCTCCCGACGAGCTGGCGATCATCATCAAGCTGCGCCGGGTGCTCTCCGCGCTCGAGCCGCAGCAGGCGATCGAGCTGCTGCTGGACCGGATGCGCAAGACGCGCAACAACATCGAGTTCCTCATGCAGGTGCAGAAGACGACGCTCGGCGTCGGCGAGAAGGACTGACCCCCCGGCCCGGCCGGCCGGTCCTCCCGTCTGGGAGACTGGTCGGCCGAGCCTCCGCCGGGTGGTGGAAGACCCCTTCCAGCGCCGGCGTTCCACGACAGATCGATCGAACCGAGCAGAGAGAGGGTGAGCGGCATGAAGGCCGACATCCACCCGAACTACACCGTCACCCAGGTGACCTGTGGTTGCGGCAACACGTTCCAGACGCGCAGCACCTACGGCCAGCCCGCGCTGACCGTCGAGGTCTGCTCCGCGTGCCACCCCTTCTACACCGGCAAGCAGAAGATCATGGACACCGGTGGCCGCGTCGCCCGCTTCGAGAAGCGGTTCGGCAAGCGCGCCGTCGCCGGCGCCAACGCCGAGAAGTAGCACCTCCGACGGCGCCTGTGCCGCCCTCTCACCGGAGGGCGGCACAGGCGCCGTCGTCGTACCGGGACCCGCCCGTTCCGCAGGAGTGGCCATTTCTGCGTCCAGCCAGGAGCGCCTCGTGAGCAGCAACGCCGACGCCGGCACCGACCGGCTCGCCGACGCCCTCGAGGAGCACGCCTCCCTCGAGGCCGAGCTGGCCGACCCGGCCGTGCACGCCGACGCCGCCCGCGCCCGTCGGCTGGGCCGCCGCTACGCCCGGCTCGCCCCGCTCGTGGAGAACGCCCGCGCGCTGGAGGAGGCCCGCGGCGACCTCGCCGCGGCCCGCGAGCTGGCCGGCGAGGACGCGTCCTTCGCCGTCGAAGCCGCCTCGCTGGAGGTGCGCGTCGCCGAGCTGGGTGGCCGGCTGACCGAGCTGCTGCTGCCCAAGGACCCCGACGACGACAAGGACGTCATCCTCGAGATCAAGGCGGGGGAGGGCGGCGCGGAGTCGGCGCTGTTCGCCGGTGACCTGCTGCGCATGTACCTGCGCTACGCCGAGCGCCGTGGCTGGGCGACCGAGGTCCTCGACGCGGTGGACGCGGAGCTGGGTTGCTACAAGGACGTCGCGGTGGCGGTGAAGTCGCGCACCGACGAGGGCATCTGGTCCCGGCTGAAGTTCGAGGCCGGCGTGCACCGGGTGCAGCGGGTGCCGGTCACCGAGTCCCAGGGCCGCATCCACACCTCCGCGGTCGGCGTGCTGGTGCTGCCCGAGGCCGAAGAGGTCGACGTCAGCGTCGACCCGAACGACCTGCGGATCGACGTCTTCCGGTCCTCGGGACCGGGCGGGCAGAGCGTGAACACCACCGACTCCGCCGTCCGGATCACGCACCTGCCCACCGGCATCGTGGTCAGCTCGCAGAACGAGAAGAGCCAGCTGCAGAACCGGGAGTCCGCGCTGCGCGTGCTGCGCTCCCGGCTGCTGGCCGCCGCTCGCGAGGAGGCCGCCGCGACCGCATCGGACCACCGGCGCAGCCAGGTGCGCACCGTCGACCGCAGCGAGCGGGTGCGCACCTACAACTTCCCGGAGAACCGGATCAGCGACCACCGGGTCGGGTTCAAGGCGCACAACCTGGACGCCGTCCTGGACGGCGAGCTGGACCCGGTGCTCGACGCGCTCTCCCGGGCGCACACCGCCGAGCTGCTGGCGGCCGGCTCCTGAACGCCCGCATCCTGGCCGCGCAGGCCGCCCGCACGCTGGCCGAGGCCGGGGTCGAGTCGCCGCGGGTGGACGCCGAGCTGCTGCTGGCCGCCGTGCTCGACGTGCCCCGCGCCCGGTTGCTCACCCTCGACGACGTCCCCGATACCGCCGCGGGGCGGTTCGCCGCCCTGGTCGAGCAGCGGGCCGCGCGGGTGCCGCTGCAGCACCTCACCGGCCGGGCCCCGTTCCGGCACGTGGAGCTCGCCGTCGGCCCGGGAGTCTTCGTGCCCCGCCCGGAGACCGAGCTCATCGCCGGCTGGGTGCTCGACCGCATCGCCGGGCAGTCCGCGCCGCGGGTGGTGGACCTGGGCGCCGGTTCCGGTGCGATCGCGCTCTCGGTGGCCAACGAGCACCCCGGTGCGCGGGTCGTCGCTGTCGAGCACGACGCCGGGGCCATCGAGTGGACCCGGCACAATGCCGCCGCCCGCGCGGCCGCGGGGGACACCCCCGTCGAGGTGCTCGCCGGGGACATGACCGACCCGGGCCTGCTGACCGGGCTCGACGGCTCGGTGGACGTCGTCGTCTCCAATCCGCCCTACGTCCCCGACGGGGCGCGGCTGCCCCGCGAGGTCGCCGACCACGATCCGCCGCTGGCGCTGTGGGGCGGTCCCGACGGGCTCGACGTCGTCCGTGGCCTGCTGCGCACCGCCGCCCGGCTGCTGCGCCCCGGCGGCTGGCTGGGCATCGAGCACGCCGACCAGCAGGGCAGTGCGCTGCCCGCGCTGGTGCGCGGCGCCGGCAGGTGGACCGGGGTCACCGACCACCTCGACCTGGCCGGCCGCCCGCGGTACACGACCGCCCGGCTCGACGGGCCGGGCGGCCCGGACGACGGGGCGCAGTGACAGACTCCGGTCCCGTGGCCGACGTCTACGACTGCAGCGACCCCGAGCAGCGCACCGCGGGGCTGGCCGCCGCCGCCACGGCGCTGTCCCGCGGGGACCTGGTGCTCCTGCCCACCGACACCGTCTACGGGGTGGCCGCCGACGCCTTCACCCCGGCCGCGGTGACCAAGCTGCTGGCGGCCAAGAACCGCGGCCGCAGCATGCCGGTCCCGGTGCTGATCGGTGAGGCGTCCACGCTCGCCGGCCTGGTCACCACCGTGCCCCCGGTGGCCCACGAGCTGGCCGAGGCGTTCTGGCCCGGCGGGCTCACCCTGGTCCTCGACCACGCGCCGTCGCTGGCCTGGGACCTCGGCGACGCCGAGGGCACCGTGGCGGTCCGGCTGCCCGACGACGACCTGACCCGGGAGCTGCTGCGGCGCACTGGCCCGCTGGCGGTGTCCAGTGCCAACCGGTCCGGGCGGCCCGCGGCGACCACGGCTCAGCAGGCGGACTACCAGCTCGGCGAGCACGCCGCGGTGGTGCTCGACGACGGCCCGCGGGAGAGCTCCGCCGCCAGCACCATCGTCGACTGCACCGCACCGACCCCGCGGGTGCTGCGGATCGGGGCCATCGACGTCGACCGGCTGCGCGAGGTCGTCCCCGCCCTCACCGACTGACCCGTCCCGGGGCGGGAAAACCGCACCCGGGGACGATGCTCGGCGGTGGCCGGCCGGGGAGGCGATACCGTGGTGCGACAGCCGCGCGCCCGATCGATCGGGTGCACGCGGGCGCCCGCACCGACGCACCGTCGTCTCGTCACTGGAGTGCAGCCGCGATGAGCACCCCCGCACAGACCCCCTACTGGGGCCCGGACTTCGACGCCCTGGCCGGCTTCGACCCGGAGATCTCCGGCGTCGTCCTCGATGAGCTGGACCGGCTCCGCGGCGGCCTGCAGCTGATCGCCAGCGAGAACTTCACCAGCCCGGCCGTGCTGGCCGCGCTGGGCAGCACGCTGTCGAACAAGTACGCCGAGGGCTACCCCGGACGGCGCTACTACGGCGGCTGCGAGGTCGTCGACCGCGCCGAGGAGATCGGCATCGCGCGCGGCAAGGAGCTCTTCGGCGCCGAGCACGTCAACCTGCAGCCGCACTCCGGGGCCAGCGCCAACCTGGCCGCCTACGGCGCTTTCCTCGCACCTGGGGACACCCTGCTGGGCATGGCCCTGCCGCACGGCGGGCACCTCACCCACGGCGCCAAGGTCTCCTTCTCCGGCAAGTGGTTCAACGCCGTGCAGTACGGGGTCGACGCCACGACCGAGCACATCGACTACGACCAGGTCCGCGACCTGGCCCGGCAGCACCGGCCGAAGCTCATCGTCTGCGGCGGCTCGGCCATCCCGCGACTGATCGACTTCGCCGCCTTCCGGGAGATCGCCGACGAGGTCGGCGCCAAGCTCATGGTCGACGCCGCGCACTTCATCGGTCTGGTCGCCGGGCGGGCGATCCCCTCACCGGTGCCCTACGCCGACGTCGTCACCTTCACCACGCACAAGGTGCTGCGCGGGCCACGCGGTGGCGCGATCGTCTGCAAGGCCGAGCACGCCAAGGCCATCGACA
>JAOPUQ010000058.1 GCA_025963425.1 Modestobacter sp.
GGTCGGCGGTCACCGTCTCCGTCTCGCGCGCGGTCGGCAGCGCCGCATCCGGGTCGCCGCCCTGCGCTGCGATCATCCGCCGCCAGACGTCCATGGCGCGGCCGTCGGCCAGCGCGTCGGCCGGGTCGACGTCCTCGCGCCCGGCGCCGGCCAGCATCTCCCGGGCCAGCGCCAGGGTCAGCTCGACCACGTCGGCCGGTCCGCCGCCGGCGAGGACCTCGACGGACTCGGCGACCTCGACCGCGTTGCCGGCGGCCCGGCCCAGCGGGCGGTCCATGGCGGTGACCAGCGCGACGGTGCGGACGCCGGCCGCCTCACCCAGGCCGACCATCGTGCGGGCCAGGGTGCGGGCGTCGTCCGGGTCGCGCATGAAGGCCCCGGACCCCGTCTTCACGTCCAGCACGAGGGCGTCGGCGCCCTCGGCGATCTTCTTGCTCATGATCGAGCTGGCGATCAGCGGGATCGACTCGACGGTGCCGGTGACGTCGCGCAGCGCGTAGAGCGCCTTGTCCGCCGGGGCCAGGTCGTTGCCGGCCGCGCAGATGACCGCGCCGACGTCGCGCAGCTGGGCCAGGTACTCGGCGTCGGACACGTCGGCCCGCCAGCCGGGGATCGACTCCAGCTTGTCCAGGGTGCCGCCGGTGTGGCCGAGCCCCCGGCCGGACAGCTGCGGGACCGCCACGCCGCAGGCGGCCACCAGCGGTGCCAGCGGCAGCGTGATCTTGTCGCCCACGCCGCCGGTGGAGTGCTTGTCCGCGGTCGGCCGGCCCAGCGCGGACAGGTCCTTGCGGACGCCGGAGTCGATCATCGCCTGGGTCCAGACGGCCAGCTCGTCGCCGTCCATGCCGCGGAAGAACACCGCCATGAGCAGCGCGCTCATCTGCTCGTCGGGCACCACCCGGTCGGTGTAGGCGCCGATCACCCAGCGGATCTGGTCCGCGGTGAGCCGGACGCCGTCCCGCTTGGCCCGGATGAGGTCGATCGCGTCGAAGGGAGTCACGACCGGGCTGCCGCGGCGATCAGGTCGTCGGGCCCGAAGGCGTCGGGCAGCACCTCGCGCATCGGCACGATCCCCAGCGACACGGTCTCGATCAGCATCTCCGCGCCGCCGTGCTCCCACAGCAGCTGGCGGCAGCGTCCGCAGGGCATCAGCGGCTGGCCGTCGCCGCCGACGCAGGCCACCGCGACCAGCCGGCCGCCGCCGCTGCGGGCCAGCTCGCTGACCATGCCGCACTCGGCGCACAGGCCCAGCCCGTAGGAGGCGTTCTCCACGTTGCAGCCGGTCACGACGCGGCCGTCGTCCACCAGCCCGGCCACGCCCACCGGGAAGCGGGAGTACGGCGCGTAGGCGTGCGTCATCGCCTCCCGGGCCGCGGCGCGCAGCGCGTCCCAGTCCAGATCGGGAACCGTCACTAGTGCTCTCCTCGTCGGTACACGAGCCCGTCGGCCTTCGGCATCCGCAATCGCTGGGAGGCCAGCGAGAGCACCAGCAGCGTGGTGATGTGCGGGGTGAAGGACACGATGCCGTCGGGCAGCTCGTCGATGGTCAGGAAGCCGGCCAGAGCGGCGGCGGCGAAGACCACGGCCAGCACGGCCTGCAGCTGCTTGCCGCGCAGGCCCTGGACGACGGCCACCGCGGCCAGCAGCAGCGCCACCAGCAGCAGCAGCGCGACGACCGCGGTCTGGCTGCGCAGCTGCAGCGCGTCGGCGAAGCCGAACAGCCCGGCGCCCGCGGCCAGCCCACCGGGTCGCCAGTTGCCGAAGATCAGCGCGGCCAGGCCGATGAAGCCGCGGCCGTTGGTCTGGCCCTCGCGGTAGATGTTGGCGATGAAGACCAGGAAGACCCCACCCAGGCCGGCCAGGGCCCCGGAGATGACCACGGCGATGTACTTGAGCCGGTAGACCGGTACGCCGAGGGAGTCCGCGGCGGCCGGGTTCTCCCCGCAGGAACGCAGTCGCAGGCCGAACGCCGTCCGCCAGAGCACCAGGTAGGCGGCCGGGATCAGCAGCACCGCGACCACGGTCAGCACACCGACGTCGTGGGTCACCCCGCGCAGCAGCCCGGCCAGGTCGGACAGCAGGAACCAGTGCTTGGCCTCGAGGTCGCCGAGCAGGTCCGGCCCGGACGACAGCACGGGGAGGGAGAAGGCCGGTGGCTTGGACGACACCGGCGGCGACTGGGTGACCCCACCACCGGCCGGATTGTCCGCGTACAGCGTCTCGGACAGGAACCGCACGACCCCACCGGCGAGGATGTTGATCGCCACGCCGGAGACCACGTGGTCGACCCCGAAGGTGACCGTGGCCATCGCGTGCAGCAGGCCGCCGAGGGCGCCCAGGACGAGCCCGCCGACCACCGCACCGGCCCAGCCCCACTGGTAGCCGGCCCAGCCGGCCCCCCAGGTGCCCAGCACCATCATCCCGTCCAGGCCGATGTTCACCACGCCCGCGCGCTCGGAGAACAGGCCGCCCAGGGCCACCAGCGCCAGCGGCACGGCCAGCAGCAGCGCCGCGGACAATGTCGACGACGACGTCAGCGCCTGCTCGCCGCTGATCACCCGGACCGCGGAGAACAGCACCACCAGCCCGACGAAGAGCCACGTGAGCCGGCGCGCCCGGCCACCGCCGGTGAACAGCTCGGTCAGCGCCCCCCGCTCGCCGCGGGCCGGCCTCGTCCGCGTCTGCATCGCGGTGCTCATGCCGGGGCCCCCTGCTGCTCGCCGCGCCGTCCGCCCGCGCCGCTCACCGTGGCCATGCCCGGCCCGTTGCCCCCTCCGGGGCCGTCGTCCGGTGGGCTCCCGCCGTCGGGTCCCCGGCCGCCCCCGGGGCTGCCGTTCCCGGTCGAGGGCGGGGCCACGGCCGAGCCGCGCTCGGCCTGGCGGCGGGTCAGCCGTCGGGCGACCTCGTTGGCCACGACGACGGCGAGCACGATCGTGCCCTGGATGATCGTGACCACCGAGGACGGGATCTGGGCGATCTGCAGCGGCACCGCGGCCCGGTCGAGGAAGGCGAACAGCAGCGCACCCAGCGCGATGCCGATCGGCGAGTTGCGCCCCAGCAGCGCCACGGCGATGCCGAGGAAGCCCAGCCCGGAGGTGAACTCGGTGCCGTAGTTGTGGTCCCGTCCCAGCAGGTCGGGCATCCCGATCAGGCCGGCCACCGCGCCGGACAGCAGCATCGTCTTGACCACCATGCCGCGGGCATCCACCCCGCTGGCCGAGGCCGCCGACGGCGACAGCCCGCTGGCCCGCAGGTCGAAGCCGAACCGCGTGCGCTTGAGCAGGACCGAGACCAGGACGCCCACCACGACGGCCACGACGAGGAACCCGTAGAGCTGCCGCGGCGGGTTGGCCAGCCCCAGGACGTCGAACAGACCGTTCAGCGACGGCATCCAGCCCGACTCGGGGATGTCCTTGCTGGTGATGATGGACGCGCCCGGCTCGCTGCCCCGCAGCGGACCGGTGAGCAGGAACGACGCCGTTCCCAGCGCGATGAAGTTCAGCATGATGGAGCTGATGACCTCGCTGACGCCGCGGGTCACCTTCAGCACGGCCACGATGCCGGCCCAGATCGCGGCCACCGCCATGGCGACCACCACCATCAGCAGCAGGTGCAGGGGTCCCGGCAGCACGACGGCAGCGCCCACGCCGGCGGTCACGATCGTGGCCATCCGGTACTGGCCCTCGACGCCGATGTTGAACAGGCCCGCACGGAACGCGATGGCCACGGCGAGCCCGGCCAGGAACAGCGGTACGGCGCGGTTGAGCACGACCACCAGTGCGGTGATCTGCTGGGACGGCTCGTCGCCGAAGTCGACCATCACCCGCAGCGCGTCCAGCGGGTCGACGCCGATCGCCAGCATGACGAGGGCGGAGATGAGCAGCGCGATGACCACCGCGACGACGGGGGCCAGGGCCGCCTGGGCGAGGCGCCGCACGACCGTCACGCGATGCCTGCCGGGTGCGCGGCACCGGTCATGTGGGTGCCCAGCTCCTCCGGAGTCAGCCGGGCCGGGTCCAGCGCGGCGACCACCCGACCGCGCAGCATCACCCGCAGGGTGTCCGACAGACCGATGAGCTCGTCCAGGTCCGCCGAGATCAGCACGATCCCCATCCCCTCAGCACGGGCGTCCTTGAGCAGTTCCCAGATGGCCGACTGTGCGCCGACGTCGACCCCGCGGGTCGGGTGCGCGGCGATCAGCAGCCGCGGCGCCGCGCTCATCTCCCGCCCGACGATGAGCTTCTGCTGGTTGCCGCCGGACAGCGCCACGGCCAGCGTGTCCGGCCCCGGGGCCCGGACGTCGTACTCGCGCATGATCCGCTCGGTGTCGGCCCGGGCGCCCTTGCGGTCGATGAAGCTGCCCCTGGCCACCGGCGGGCGGGTCTGGTGGCCCAGGACCCGGTTCTCCCACAACGGCGCGTCCAGCAGCATGCCCTGCCGGTGCCGGTCCTCAGGGATGAAGCCGATGCCGCCCTCGCGGCGCTGCCGGGTGCTCCAGTGCGTCACGTCGTCGGCGCCGAGCAGGAGGGTGCCGGCGACGAGGGGGCGCAGGCCCATGATCGCGTCGACGAGCTCGGCCTGGCCGTTGCCCTCGACGCCGGCGATGCCCACGACCTCGCCCTCGTGCACGGTGAAGGAGACGTCGTCGACGACCCGGCGGCCGTCCACCGCGGCGACGGTGACCCCGGACAACCGCAGCACCGGGGCCTCGCGGACGGTGGAGGCGCGGGTCGCCGGGGTCGGCAGCTCGGCGCCGACCATCATCTCGGCGAGCTGCCTGGCCGTCGTCGTCCGCGGGTCGGCGGTGCCCACCGTGGTGCCTCGGCGGATCACGGTGATCGAGTCGGCGACCTTGCGCACCTCGTCCAGCTTGTGCGAGATGAAGATGACGGTGAGGCCCTCGCGCTTGAGCTCGGCGAGGTTGCCGAACAGCTCGTCGACCTCCTGCGGCACCAGGACGGCGGTGGGCTCGTCCAGGATCAGCGTCCGGGCGCCGCGGTAGAGCACCTTGGCGATCTCCACCCGCTGGCGGTCGCCGACGCCGAGGTCCTCCACCAGGGTGTCGGGGTCCAGCCCCAGGGCGTAGCTGTCGGAGATCTCCCGGATGCGGCGCCGGGCGGCAGCGCGGTCCAGCCGGACGCCCCTGGTGGGCTCGCTGCCCAGCACGACGTTCTCCAGCACGGTGAAGTTGTCGGCGAGCATGAAGTGCTGGTGGACCATGCCGACCCCGGCCGCGATCGCGTCGGACGGGCTGCGGAAGGTGACCGGCTTCCCGTCGAGCAGGATCTCGCCCTCGTCGGGGCGGTGCATGCCGTACAGGGTCTTCATCAACGTCGACTTGCCGGCGCCGTTCTCCCCGACGATGGCGTGCACCTCGCCGCGGCGGACCCGCAGTTCGATGTCGGAGTTGGCCACCACGCCCGGGAAGCGCTTGGTGATGCCGCGAAGCTCGACCGCCAGTGGTGCGGACTCGTCCATCGGCGTCTCCTCGGGTTCGGTGCGGTCGAACGGTCGGGCAGGAAGAAGTCCGGGCAGGGGCAGCACGGGCGGCGCACTCGTCCGCCGCCGAGACCGTACACACGGAAAACGGCGGGCCCGGGGGCGTGTCGTACCGCCCGGGCCCGCCGTGTCCCGTACTGCTCAGAACCAGCGCGTCACGGGGTCTCGGGGACCGTGATCTCGCCGTCGATGATCTTCTTCTGGTAGTCGTCGATCTGGTCCTGGATGTCGTCGATGAAGCCACCGGTGGTGGCCAGGCCGACGCCCTCGGTGGACAGGTCGCTGACGATGTCCGTGCCGCCCTCGACGCTGCCATCGACGTAGTCGCCGATGAACGCCTCGACCGCGTTGTCCACGCGCTTGAGCACCGAGGTCATGATGACCGGCTGCAGGGCCGGGTCGCCCACGGTCTGGTACTGGTCGGAGTCGACACCGATCGCGCGCTTGCTCGAGGCGGCCGCCGCCTGGAAGACGCCGATGCCGGAACCGCCGGCCGCGGCGTAGACGATGTCGGCACCTGCGTCGTACATGCCCTGGGCGACGATCTTGCCCTTGGCCGGGTCGCTGAAGCCGGAGAAGTCACCGGCCGGGGAGATGTAGCTGACGTCGACGACGATGTCGGACTTGACCGCCTTCGCGCCGGCGACGTAGCCGGCCTCGAAGCTCTGGATCAGCGGGGTCTCGACGCCACCGACGAAGCCGACGTGGCCGGTCTCGGACTTCAGCGCGGCCGCGACGCCACCGAGGAAGGACCCCTGGTTGGCGGCGAACAGCAGACCGGTGACGTTGCCGGCACCCAGCGGCTTGCCGTCGGCGTCCAGACCGCTGGAGTCGACGACCGCGAACGTGGTCTCCGGGTACTGCGCGGCGATGTCCCCGACGATGTCGCCGTAGGCGAAGCCCACCGCGATGACCGGGTTGTAGCCGTCGTCGGCCAGCTTGGTGAGCAGGTCGGCGCGGTTGGAGGCGTCGCTGTTGGGCGAAAGCTCCTGGACGTCGCCGCCGTGGGCCTTGATGGCCGCCTCGACGCCGGCATAGGCGGAGTCGTTGAACGACTTGTCGCCACGGCCGCCGGTGTCATAGGCCAGACCGATCTTCAGGTCCCCGCCGCCGGCGCTGCTGTCGCTGCCCCCGGTGCCGCTGTCACTCTCGTCGCTGGCGCAGGCCGCGAGGGCCATGCTGCCGGCCAGCAGCAGTGCCGCGGCCTTCATCCCACGCACTCGGCGCAAGACGGTCTCCTCTCTCGGAGGGCGCCGGCCGACGTGAGTCGGCCTCGCCCCGGTGGTGGATCGAGCTGTCGCGTCCACCGTCCGGCCGGCCGCGGAATGCGGCTCCACCAGGCGACGGCGACCCCGGCACGCTAACCGCGGGGTCGGTCCACGGACCCCATCGCGGAGAGGACCGATGCCGGATCGTTGCCAACCGGCAGCGCCGGACACACGGCCGCGCGGCGACGGGTGAGACAGGCCACAGTCAGGGCCGCGGAGAGCGCGCCGGAGGTGTCGGAGAGTGCCCGCCGGCTCACCCCGGGTATGCTCCCGGCCTCCGTCGGGCTCCCCCAGGTGACAACCGCTAGCGTCGCTGCCATGCGCTGCCTGCGGTCCCCGGCCCCGGCGGGCGGCCGGGTGCCGGCAGCGCTGCTGACCGCGCTGCTGGCGGCACTCGTGCTGGTCCTGGGTCCCGCCGGCCCGGCTCTGGCCGAGGGCTCCCGGCCCACCGTCGACCCCGCCGCCCCCACCCCGACCTCCCCGTCGGCGGGCCCTCCCCCGCAGGGCACCGCCCCGGACGGCAGCACGGTCGGCGGGGA